>VXXH01000364.1:1836-9829 GCA_009835515.1 Candidatus Poribacteria bacterium | reverse complement strand
CTACTTGCTGCAACGCCTCGTCGCTTTTTGCGTGTTCGAGGAGTTTCTCGTTGGCGTAGACGATGCCATCCACGCGCATGCCTTTCATGTAACTTTTCGGGATACGCCAGCGGTATTCATCAAGTTTTTGGAGTGTTACGCTTTGTTGTGCCATGGTTTTGTAAAGTGAAAAAATCGGTTAAGTCTGGATAAAATGAATTCTCCCTATGCCTTTTGTTCAACCATACTTATGAGGATACCGAGAATTTTGTCAGACTGTGAGATCAGAAATAGTATAACTGCGACTGCTGAAAGCTGATGGCTGATGGCTGACGGCTACTTCAAGATATCAAGGATTCGCTGGACAAAAGCGGCTTTGGGCATCGCGCCTACAAATTTTCCTATAACTTCGCCATCACGGAAGACGATGTAAGCAGGAATCCCCTGTCCGTCGTATTCTCTCGCTGTTTTACGGTTTTTATCGACATCCAATTTTGCGATGATAAAACTTTCACGATATTCTGATGCAACTGCATCAACGGTCGGTTTCATCGACCGGCAGAAGCCTCACCATTCCGCGCCGAGTTCAAGCATGACGGGCATTTCTGCATTCAATACAACGTCTTCAAAAGTTGCATCGGTGACTGTGATGGGTTTCCCATCGGTTGCAATTGGCTCATTAATGGGTTTGGAAGGTTCTTCGCGAGCGGGTTCTGTGTCAAATGCTACGGGGTCCATCTCTTGTTCAACATTTTCACCGCAGCCAGCAGTATAGATTGCAACTAAACCGATGATCAGTAAAACGCATGTTTTAAACAATGTTTTCATGAGGTGGTTCCTTCATATTTGGTGGAAACATTCAGTTTCGCTGTAATTGGTATTATAGCATAGTTTGCAGTAAGATGCAAGCATAGCAGATGGGTTACGGCACGCGGCGCGTGCCTACTACTTTGCACAGAGCGGGTTACTTGCGTATCAGCATTTTACGCGTTGCAGTGAACTCGCCTGCGGTGAGCGTGTAGAAATAGACACCGCTTGCGACGGGTTCACCGAACTCGTTTTTGCCGTCCCAATAGGCGGCACGATTACGGCTTTGATAGGTGCCGATAGCCTTATGTCCTAATGACAGCGTTCGGACTAAACTTCCGTCTATTGCATGAATGCGGAGTGTCACATCTGCTGGATTTGCCAACTGATAGGGGATCCACGTTTCTGGATTGAATGGGTTTGGGTAGTTCGCTAACAGTGCTGTCACTTTAGGCATTAGCGATGCCAAAAGTCGCTCCACGTTGGCAATCGCGCGTTCGTAGACAAGGGATCCATCATTCTGCATCTGTAAGAGATCCAACACCTGCTGAAGTGTTTCTGGCATCAGACGCTCCGGTAACACAATCCTGACCGGTGCCGCAGGGTCCGCTACCTCACCGAGGTGTGTGGCAACGAGGATGAGGTCTCGGATATTGACGGTCCCATCGCCATTGACATCAGCACGCGGGTTTTCAGGTGAACTTGTTCCCAATGCCGTCGCCACCAACACCAGATCGGTAATGTCCGTTTTCCCATCTTCGTTGACATCCCACGCAGGATACGTCTTGGCTGGTGGTTCTGATACTACGGGAGGGGTATACAAGGCGATATCAGAGATACGGGATTTAAGGATTGTCTGCTGCTGCGATCCATCCAGATTACCGCGCCGAAGCTCAAACCCCTCACCATCTACCCAATACATTCTGCCGTTATGGAGGTCCAGGATTACATCTCCCATTGTAAAATCGGGGGTGTCAAAGTTTGTGATATTTGAACCATCAAGATTCGCCATACCTATTCCATCAAATCCATCTGTCCAGTACATCTTACCGCTGGCAACATCCAAGTCAATCCCGCGTCTATCGCCTGGGTTTATGAGTAGCTCAACGTTTGTCCCATCTAAGTTGGCACGAGAAATGCTTGCATTCCCTTGCCATTGGGTCCAGTATATTTTACCACCTGCGATATCTAAGGCAATATCCAATGGGGTTCCGACGAGTAATTTTAAAACTTCTTCGGCGTTGGTTCCATCAAAGTTCGCACGAAAGATGCTGTTCGTGATACCGTTGCTCCAGTACATCTTACCGCCTGCCACATCCAAAGCGATACGCCCGCCTGAAATTTCCCATATCTTATCTTGTCTGAGATGTTCAATGTTCGTCCCATCTAAATTGGCGCGAAAGATACCGGTCTCAGCATGTATCCAGTATATCTTATCGTTCGTTGCGTCTAAGGCGATACTCACGGCTTCCCGATTGACGACATCCTCGATATTGGAACCGTCCAAGTCGCCGCGTTGGATTTTGCTCCCAGTTGCCCAATAGAGTTTAAGCGTTGGCACTGCTGGCGGCGTTTCATCAACGAGTTCGCCCACAGGATCGTCGGGAACAATTGGATCGGGCGGCGTTTCATCAACGGGTTCGCCCACAGGATCATCTATCGCTACGATAGGCGTGCCGCCGTATTCGTAGGGTCCGATATCCACGGTGGCACCGACGGGCCGGATAACGCCATCGAAATCGTCGGCGGGGGCGAAGGCATTTGTGCCAGCATCAATAGCGGGACTTGTGGATTGCAGGTGGAAGTCGCGGGTCGTTACGGGATCAACGAGGCGTGGGTCGCCCTCCAAGTTATCCGTGGCATTGACGGCGACGAGTTCCCAAAACAGGAGATCGTTGCCGAGGTTGTTTCCGGCTTGCTCAACAAAGTCCACCCTAATGTTGTGAAAAAGGTTGTGCGTAATCGGAAGATCGAAGGTGCCGTCGGTGTAGATGGCGGTTTTTACCCCGGAGAAGATGTTGTTGTGGAACCGGCAGTTGGGTGAGTTCACCCAGATCGTGTGTGCACTGGACACGCCTTCGGAGAGTTCATCTGAAATCATGAAAAGGTTGTTTATGAAATGTACTGTGGCCTCCGCTATGTGAACCGAGTTGGCATTGTTGCCAGTATTGTTGAAAAAAATATTGTTGGAGACCTCCACCGTATCTTTAGAGAGTCTCAAATGAAATCCACCGGCCCAATGTGTTGAAGAAGAATTACTATCAAACAGATTGTGGGTAATCAGGTTACCGGTAAAGTGGTTTGAAACGTGAAACCCCTGCTTGTTCCTAATAAATTTATTGTAGGTAACATTACCGCTAAGTTCGAGAGAAACATCAAATCCAATATCCGTACCATTAAATTCATTTCGGGTAACGTCGCCAGTGAGGGTGCGAGCCACACGAAATCCATAGGTTCCAGTGCGAGACGACTTTCCAATAAATACATTATGGGCAATACTACCGGTGAGGATGTGAACCAGAAATCCCGGTCCAGTTTCCTTGTCTACATTCTTAAAGGTATTGTGGGTAACGTTGCCGGTGAGGGTAGTCACACTAAATCCATTCGGACCGCTGTTTGCCTCATTCCCCTCAAAGGTATTGTGAGTAATGTTACCCTCTAATGTATCCTTAATATGCAAACCAGCTGCATCACGACGTCCACTCCTGTTATTCCGAAAGACATTTTCGGAGATATCTCCTGTCGAATCGCCACTCAGATAGAGACCTGTCCAATGGTTCCCACTGAAGGTATTGTTGGTAGCGGCAGCACTCTTAGTTGTCTCCACGCCGGTCCAATGATTGTTGCTGAAGGTGTTTCCCGTAAGGATAAGAGGCATATTTGACCACACGCCACCGCCTTTATTGTTATGAACAACGCAGCTTTCAAAGGTGCTCGGCGTTTCCTGCGTGCCCGTCGGGTCATGCAGGACAATCCCGCCCGTACCTTTAGTCCGCAGAGAGTTCTGGACCGTCAGGTTGCGGATGGTCACACCTTCGGTATTCTCTCCAAGGAGAAGCGGCACGGTCGCCTCTCCTGTGTGCTGTCCGTCAATGATACATTCTTCTGCGGTCGTGGTGCCTTCAAAGATCATCTCTTGGCGGAGTTTCAGTGGGAAGATTTCACGGGCGGTACCTTTTGCGGCATCTCCGTTGTAGTTGCCCGGGTGGATATGCACATGCCACGGATCCGGTAGATTATTTCTTTCGCTAATCAACAACGCGAAGGTAATAGACTTGTACGGACTTACCGCTGAACCTCTACCCGTGGGCGCGTTTACGCCGTTCACCGCGTCTATATAGATATGTGTATAGGTTAGGGCATCGCTCACACCGTGAAGCGTGAGGGCGAATATAACGGTAAAAACTACTACAACGAGATTTCGATAGTTCAATAGTGTTTTCATGAAAATTCCTTTTCGGTTCGTAGATAGGCGCGGTTGAAAACCGCGAAGAAACACCCTATCAAAAACCCTACCAGACGAAATTGCCCCTATGTATCTTTACAAGATGAACCTTACTTTTCATAAATGAAACTGGTAGCAGTTTCGGGATAGAAAATGACAAACAGCCTGCCGTCCCACGTATACGTGCTGACATCCGGGGTTGTGCTTCCTGTAGGGAACCAGTGGATCGTTCCGCTGCTCTCATCAAACGGCGCAATAAATCTATAGATGCCGGTGATGAACTGCGCCGGTTCTTGGACCTCCGCTTCAGGATTCGACTGTACTTCCCGTGTAAATGTCGTCGGTGTGAGGCGCAGCGTACTCGTCTCTGCAACCGGGTCACCCTGGACCTGCTTGGAGATAAGCGTATAGGTGCCGCTGAAGAGTTGGGCAATTTTATAGGGCTTGGAGAAGACAGTAATCGTTGCCTCTTTGTGGACATCTTCCTCACCGCCATCGCGCACGTAGAGATAGACGGTCACGATTTTCGGTGGAACAATCCCCTCTGGTGGCAGTTCCGGGGCAGTCCACTGAACTTGGGGTCCGGCTTCGCCCACCAAAGTGCCATCAGTTACATCCCAAACATACCTCAACGGATCGTCTTCTGGATCAAAGACTCTGGCACTAAAGGTGACGGTCTCACCGTATTCAACTTCATTCGGGACGGTGAAAGTGGTTATTTCCGGTGGGTCATTGGTGAGTTCTTCATATTGATCGCATCCGATGAGGACAACGGCTTGGAAAACAAACAGAATGACCAAACTGATTTGGATTGACTTACAGAGATTCATGAAATATACTCCTTTGTTGTTAAATAGTAGTCAGTCGTCAGTACGATTTTTTTCTCCGAAAAAAATCTTTCAGTTGTCAGAAGAGACTTTGGGATTATCAAAACCTCTTGTAACTGATAACTGAAAACTGACAACTGTTAACTGCGTACTCGCCTACTTTCGTATTAACATTTTTCGTGTGGCGGTGAAATCGCCTGCAGTTAAGGTATAGAAATAGACACCGCTTGCGACGGGTTCGCCTAACTCGTTTTTGCCATCCCAATAGGCTGCACGGCTACGGGATTGATAGACACCTATTGCTTGATGTCCTAACGCTAAACGCCGCACCAAATTGCCATTGATCGCATAGATACGCACCGTTACATCCGATGGAGATAACAACTGATACGGGATCCATGTCTCTGGATTGAATGGGTTCGGATAGTTCGGCAAGAGTGTCGTTTCCGTCGGTGCTTCCATTGCAGCGAACTGGAGAAGTGGTGATGCGAGAACATCCGTGTCAACCGTGCTTCGGAAGTAATCATAGTCAACTGTTAAAGTACCTGTCCCCGCGGCGACACCCGCATAGATGCCCAACTGTAGCGGGGGTGTCAACGGAAAATTGGCAATCCCAATCTCTATCCAAGGATCCGCTGTGCGGGTCTTATACCACCCTGTATAGGTGTCTCCTTGCTTACGGAGCCGTAAAAATAGTTCCGTCGCCCCGAATTCAGGTCGCCATGCCGGATCCGCGACTAAACCTTGCCCTCTGGTTTGATACTGGATTTGCCCTTTCGCACCGGCATCCCGCGACCAAAATTTTATCGTCACCCAGTTATTGTCCGCCAGACTCTTCACGACCAATCCATTGACCCCGGAAGCGGTATCCCATCTGCTGAAAAAGTGGGTTTCAACATCAAAAGCGTCGGCATCGGTTTCTTGATAAAGAAAATGTGAGGCATCTGATGCCCAGAGATTTCGGTTGGTTTCGCTCTCAATATGGAGGAAACCGTCTCGTGTTTCCCCGACATCCCAATTCGCGGGTTCATTCTGCCACCGCCAATTCGGGTTCTGCAGGGCGGTGCTGTTAAATGCGTCGTCAAAGTTGCCCGTTGCATCATTGACCTGCACATCCGTGACCTGAACCGAGATGCGCTGCGTGACAAGCAATTTACCATCGCTTGCTGTTACTGTCACGGTCGCGCGCCCTGCGGCTCTCGGTGTGATTGTTATCTGGGTTCCCGATACGCTTAGAGTCACCACGCTCGTGTCATTCGACGTAGCCTTGTAATTGAGGACATCGCTGTCCGGGTCGTTGAAATAAGCAGAGACGTTCAGGGTCGTAGCACTGTCACCGAGTGTCAAAGTTTGGGGAGGAATTGTGCCGACTGCTACCGGAGACCGATTTGATGTGATATCCCCTCCCTTCAGCGAAAATGCCTGCCTTGTAATGTTTCCGATGACATCAACAACTTGGAGCGTTACCTCGCTATCAGACGGAACAGTTGCGTCGGTCGTGAGGAACTCAACTGTCTGGTTTTTAGCGTTTAGCGATTTGCAGCTATGCAACTTTGTGCCTTGGGCGGGGTCGGTGGCAGCTGCCGGAACAATCAACTGCGCCTGATGAAGCCCATCGGTGTCGGTCAGTTCAAACTGTAGGCGACGGGTCCCTGGATTGGATACCTGAGCGGGATGCATAGCGATGGTTGTGGTTTCATTGACTGTGGTTGGATCGTTGTTGAAGAACCGGTGTGCATCCAACCATTCAGCGGCACAGTCGGACAAACGTTCTTGCGTGCCGTAAGCCATGAGGTAAGCGTCATCTCGGAAATCGTGTTCTAATCCAAAGACGTGTCCGAGTTCATGTGCGGTAATACTCGGATTAATACAGACCCCGGAGGCGGGGATAACTGCTGTCCCGCCAAAATCCCGCCGCCAGCGTTCGTTGTCAAACGATTTCCAACCGCCGCCACCTATCCCACACGTGCCTTCATTGTTAATGAATTCGCTACTGACATCTACGGCAATCAAAAAGACATCCCTTGAGGTATCAAACTGCTCAGCGACCTCTTGCACCACTTTACTGTATGTGTCCTGATGATAATAGGTATCCGTGAATTTTCCGGTGACATGATGGACTCGAGCGTAACCGGCAACATCGGTTTCAAAGGCAAAGGTTTTTCCACCGTAGTCTTGCATCTGTTCGGCGAAGAAGTACTGTGACCAGCGTATCAATATGTCTAACGCTGTGTCGATCCCCTGTCGGGGTACGCGATCAGTGGGTCGAAAGTAGATTAACCGGACCACTTCGCGTTCATAGTGTTGTATGGTTGTATCGCTTTCGGTCTGTTGCGTGTCTGGTTCTGGTTGTGTCTGTTGACCCTGCTCTGAGATGAAAGGTGTAACATCCCACAGAAGTACGGTGCCATCCGCGCCGCCACTGGCGAGGATCGCCGCATTCGGGCTGAAGGCTACATTCAAGACATAACTGGTATGTCCCTGAAATGTGTGAAGATGTCCACCGGTCGAAACCTCCCATAAATAAACGGTTTCGTCCTTACTTCCACTGGCAAGGGTGGTTCCATCCGGACTGAAGGCTACACTCTTGACCTCATCTGTATGCCCCTTGAGGGTGCGCAGCTGCTTACCCGTGGCGACTTCCCACAAACGGACAGCGTCGTCTAACCCACTGCTGGCAAGGGCCGCGCCATCCGGACTGAACGCCACACTATAGACATCAAATAGATGCCCCTCAAGCGTGTGCAGCTGCTTACCCGTAGCAGCTTCCCATAGACGGACAGTACCATCCTCACCGCCACTGGCGAGCGTCGTACCATCTGGACTGAACACTACACTATGGACTTTATCCGTATGCCCTACGAGGCTATGCAGATGTCGACCTGTGGCGACTTCCCATAAGCGAACGGTGCCATCTGCACTCGCACTCGCAAGC
>VXXH01000364.1:1417-1826 GCA_009835515.1 Candidatus Poribacteria bacterium | reverse complement strand
GTGGCGACTTCCCATAAGCGAACGGTGCCATCTGCACTCGCACTCGCAAGCGTCTGACCATCCGTCCCGAACGAGACGCTTTTAACGGAACCGATGTGCCCTTCAAACGCCCCCAAACGATTACCCGTGGCGACTTCCCATAAACGCACGGCTCCATCTTCACTCGCGCCAGCAAGCGTCCGACCATCCGGGCTAAATGCTACGCTCCTGCCCACAGGAGTCCACCTAAGTCTGTGCAGATGCTTACCCGTGGCGGGTTCCCATAAATGGATGTTTCCGTCCCAACCGCCACTCGCCAGTACCCGGCCATCCGGACTAAATGCTACGCTCCAGACGCTCGCGGTATGTCTTTCAAAGGTGCGCAGATGCTTACCTGTGGCGACTTCCCATAAACGCACGGTGTTGTCCA
>VXXH01000364.1:0-1407 GCA_009835515.1 Candidatus Poribacteria bacterium | reverse complement strand
TCCCATAAACGCACGGTGTTGTCCAAACTTCCACTGGCGAGCATAGAGCCATCTGGACTGAACGCCACGCTTACGACCTCTTCTATATGCCCTGCGATCAGAGCGACTTCAGCACCTGTGTGTGCATCGTAGAGCCAAATACCTATACGGGTAGCCACTGCAAGTCGGTTTCCATCAGGGGAATACGCTATTTCGTTTATCCCACCTTTTCCGAGGCGTGCGAGGGCACCTTCTGGCAAATTCCATTGCGTATAGTCCTGTGCGAAACTGACCGGCAGAAATATAAGGGACATAAACATAAGGGGCAAAATCGCAAAGCGCGTGATTTTCAATAGAAATCTCCTTTTTTCACTTATGTTATTGGTGGACGGAGACCCCGGCGGAGCGTGCCTACTACCTCACATACGAAAACCTATTTCAGGGCATCCAGGATTCTCTGGACAAAGATTTGTTTAGGCATTGCGCCACCGAATTTCGCGACCAATGTGCCGTCTCGAAACACAAGATATGCTGGAATCCCACCAACATTGTACTTTCGGGTTGTCAGCGGGTTTTCGTCGATATCCAACTGTCCTATGACGAAAGTGTTACGGTGTTCCAGTGCGACGGATTCAACGATGGGTCTCATTTGTCTGCAGAAAGGGCACCAATCGGCTCCGAATTCAAGCACGACAGGTAATTCAGACTCCAACACCTTGGTGTTGAACGTTGCATCGGTGATTGTAACCGGTTTCCCATCGGTATTAACCGGATCCGGGTTAATTTCCTCTTCCGGTTCTTCAACGGGTTCGGGGGCAATCGGCTCTGGTTCGATATCTTCTTCAACAGGTTCGAGATCAATCGGTTCCACATCATCGGTTTCGACGACTTCGGGGACCTCGCCTGCACGATTGTAGATATACTGCGTGGCATCTGCGCGAAAAACTAAAGCCAAGAATCGTCCATCCGAAGTATATGTAATTACGGAAGGCCTGGGGTTTCCATGCGTGAACCAGTGGATCGTTCCACTGCTTTGGTCAAACGGTCTGACGAGTTTGTAGGTGCCAGAGACGAACTGTTTCAGAGATTGGGCTTCGCCTTCTAAAACCTCTTGGAACTCCTGTGTGAACGTTGTGGGCGTGAGGCGTAGGGTGCCTGTCACTTCAACGGGGTCGCCGTGAACACTTTTGGAAACGAGCCTATAGGTGCCGCTGAGTGTCTCGGCGATTCTGTACGGTTTGGAGTAGACGAGGATCGTCGCCGTTTTGGAGGCATCTTTCTCGCTACCGTCTCGGACATGGACATTAACGGTTACGACTCTCGATGGCACCATTTCTTCGGATGACTCGGGGGCAGTCCACTGAACTTCGGACCCCGTGTCACTAACCAACGTCCCTTCGGAAACATCCCATATATAGGTTAGATCAT
>VXXH01000418.1:4806-9846 GCA_009835515.1 Candidatus Poribacteria bacterium | reverse complement strand
CACCTTGTTTTCGTCATCTCCACAATCTCCTTTGAAAATGAGTGGATTGCCTAAACAGATCGTTGAGGCATCAATTTGGCTCTATTTTATTATGAGATACGCACAATGTCAAGTGGAATCTATTTTCTTTTAGGGGCACTTATAGTAAAACCTCTGGGATTTCTCGCCTTTTTTCAGGATTCGGTGCCCCTTCCCAGTAACGGGTGGGGCCCCCGGTTAGGAATGCAGATCGCATTTGGGTGAGTCCACCGCAAAACCGAACCTACCGGGCCTGGGGGCCAAAACCGTTTTAATTAGATTTAGGCATCAAAATCTGCTATAATTTCATAACAGGTAATTTCACGCGGTTACACTTTGTCCCATTTTTAACGCTATAGTTGCGTGCTTTAAGGAGAAAACGGTGGACGGTAAACACCTACCTTGGCATCTACCTTTGACAGATTGGTGCATAGGCGCAATGGTGCTATTCGCGACCACTGGCACTGTTATCCTGTGCCGATTCTTGTTGCGGAAATGGCAATCATGGCGGACTCAACGGTTTCTCGATCAACGGGCAGCACTCACATCTCCCGGCGAGCAGCAACTGACAACTTACGATAAGCAGGTACTCACGAAAAAGGTTCGGCAATCGGGAAATGAACGTTTGGAAAAAAGTTTCGCCTTCCAAGGGAATGCCGATTTTTACGTTGCCCTCGGACTTTTCGGTCTGGCGATGGTTGCTTTGGTTGTGTTGGCTGTCGCCAACGGTTTCCATAAGCACGGCGGTCCCTTCTGGTAGTATCTAATTCGAGTCATATCGTTATATCATTAAAAAGTGGAGATCTTCATGAAAGTCGTTGCAAAATTCGGTCCCGAAAGTGCGGGCTTAATTGACAAACCAGACCCGGTTGCTAAGGGTGAGTTCGTCGTTGTCAAAATTCATTCAGCACCTATGTGTACGGAATACAAAGGTTTCAAAAATGAAGGTGAGAGCGACAGTTTCGGACACGAAGCCGCTGGTGAAGTGGTAGAAATCGCACAGGCGGGAACTGTCAAGGTAGGCGACCGTGTTGTCGTGATGCCACACTACCCTTGTGGAAAGTGTTATCTCTGCTTGGCAGGCGAATATGCCCACTGCCCAAACGACCATAGATCCCCAAACATTCCCGAACAGACTGGCGTGACAGCAACTTATGCACAGTACATCCTTAAAAAGGACTGGCAACTGGTGCCTATTCCAGAGGAGCTCTCCTATCACCACGCTGGGATGGCATGTTGCGGACTTGGATCGACATTTAATGCCATGCGGTTAATGAACGTCAACGCGCTTGATACCGTCCTCATCACAGGGATGGGACCTATTGGGCTTGGCGGTGTGATTAATGCCGTGTACAGAGGTGCGCGCGTCATCGCTGTTGAAAACCACCCGTATCGCGCGACCCTCGCGAAAAAACTCGGCGCAGCCGAAGTTGTTAATCCACAAGACGAGGATGCCGTCAATCAGATTCGGGATTTGACCGGTGGCAGAGGTATCGACAAAGGGATCGAATGTTCAGCCGCCCCCGCAGCAGTCCAATTATTGATTGACGCAACACGCCCAAAAGGACACATCTCATTGATTGGTGGAATTCGTGAAGTGACAATTCAGGGTGGTGAGATTATCAATAAAGGCTTGACATTACACGGCACGCGGCATTACAGACTCACAGATACGCCTGCTATGATGCGAATGATTACACAAATTAAGGCACAACTGGATACATTCATCACACACGCCTTCCCTATGAGCCAAATTCAGGAAGCATGGGCATTGCAGTGTACACATAACTGCGGGAAAGTTGTCCTGGACGCATGGAAATAGGGATTCAGATTTTATGCAAATTGCATCGAAAAGAAAAGCGATATATTTCTCTAACCCCCTAAATCCCCCTTATCAGGGGGACTTTAAGATTTATATTTTACTTCTCTAACCCCCTAAATCCCCCTTATCAGGGGGACTTTAAGGTTTATATTTTACTTCTCTAACCCCCTAAATCCCCCTTATCAGGGGGACTTTAAGATGGATCGTTATGACAAACAATATATCTCCTTCAACACCGTTAGACATTCGTCTCGGTCTCACAAATGCAAGTGATGTTGCGTTCCCTTTACGGTGGGGTATTCTCGGTGCGGGTAGAATCTCAGGGATGTGGTTAGAGGCTTTACACGCCTGCAAAGGCGCAACTGTAACCGCTGTCGCAGCGCGCGAAATAGATCGGGCAAAAGAATTCGCAAGGCAGTACGGAGTTACGACCGCCTACGGCGATTACAAGGAAATGGTGGCAGCCGATGATGTAGATATTGTTTACATTGGCACGATCAACAGATTGCATAAGGAACACACGCTGCTCGCGATTGCAGCAGATAAACATGTCCTATGTGAAAAACCGTTTGCCGAGAATATCTCTGAAGCGCGGGAAATGTACGCTGCCGCTGAAGAGAAAGGCGTGATGCTGCAGGATGGTGTCTGGACCCGCTTCTTCCCCGCGGTGGAACATGCGCGAACCGAGATTGAGAATGGTACAATTGGTGAAGTCGTCCTTGTCCAGTCAGATTTTTTCGATCCGATTTATGCGATTCAAGCTGTCCCACTCGGCTTCGGTGCGGATGTCATCCCGACATCAATCGTTGCGACAGGTAGATATGCGCGTGGTGCGATTGTGGAATTTGGTGAAGATAAGTGCGCGGTGCTGACATTTCCGCCCCGAAACTCAGAGTTGCCAGAAGCGACAGAACTCATCGGTACAAAAGGACGTATCACGCTTGAGCGTCCGGCACACTGTCCGACGCGTCTCTCTATCCGAATCCCGCCGCCAGATGGCGTGCCTTCGCAATATAGAACAGGGAATGCGCCCGCCCCGTTACACCACTTCGAGTATCCGTTACCGAGGACAGTGAGCATGCGAAACGCCTCCCCAAATCAGCACGGTTTCTTGTACCAAGCCGAAGCGATTCACCGCTGTCTCGCCGTTGGTCTGCATCAGTGTCCACAATACGGCAAAGAAGAATCGTTACACGCCATGCATCTGTTAACGGAGATTTACAAGGCAAACCCACCTATACCGCGGCGTTAGTGGTATTCTGCCGGTAATAGATAGGCTTTCGTCGATTTCAATTGCGTATGCCCCGCGGGATTAGCCGCTGCCACCAAGGTATCCGTTTTAGGTTCGTTTGATTAAATAGACGTTGCTCAGGCGAAAAGGATAGAAAAAGTTTGATTGGAAACTGGAAGAATTGCAAACAGGAGATACAAAAAAATTATTGACATTCTTAAAGTTGTGTTGTATACTCAATCTATCAATTGGATAATATCAGTTGTCTGTGTCCACCACATTCATCATTATTGTTTGAGACGCTTTGCACGCACTGAAGATGAGATGAATCATGTTAAAAACCGTTGAAGCTACAATTGATGAACAAGGTAATGTGAAATTAGTGGAACCGGTTGCGTTGCCAAAACCTGCCCGGGCGGCAGTAATCCTCTATCAACATTCTCCGGGCAAGTCTAACGCCATAGGTGTCTAAACTGAAAATATAAAAAATATGAACAAACCAAATATAATCTATATCCACTCACACGATACGGGACGGTATGTGCAACCTTACGGGCACGCGATTCCGACGCCGAACATACAGAAACTTGCGGAAGAGGGTGTCGTGTTCCGAAACTCGTTTTGTGCAAATCCAACCTGTTCGCCATCGCGAGCGGCACTCCTCACGGGACAGTGGGCACATAGCTGCGGTATGGGCGGGTTGGCAAACCGCGGTTGGAGCCTCCCAGTTCCAGAGCATCTCATAACCTACACCTTGAACCAAGCTGGCTACACCACCGCCTTGGCAGGGTTCCAGCATGTCGTGCGAGATTTAAAAGAGACAGGTTACCAACGACTTTTATCTCAAGGCACCGTGCGTGCAGGTGCAGAAGAACGGGCACGCGATTTCATCGCTGAGAAACATGATGCTCCTTTCTTCTTAGATGTCGGGTTTGGTGAGACACATCGCCGAGCAAAAGGGTTTGATCCGCCACCGGATGGCGAACCGAAGACGGATCCGCGCTATGTCAAACCGCCAGCACCGTTCCCTGATACACCTACCACCCGTCAGGATATGGCGGAATACATAGACGCAGCACGGACACTTGATAGGAAGATGAGTATGGTTTTTGACGCGCTTGAGGAAAACGGAATCGCTGAAAATACGCTCGTGATATGCACGACTGACCACGGACTCGCCTTCCCCCGAATGAAATGTCATCTGAGTGATCACGGTATCGGTGTGATGCTCATCGTCCGTGGTCCCGGTGGTTTTGACGGTGGGCAAGTCGTGGATGGACTGGTTAGCCAAATTGATCTGTTCCCCACTATTTGCGAATTGGCAGGTATTGATGCTCCCGCATGGCTGCAGGGTAATTCTATCCTCCCCTTAGTCCGCGGCGAAGCGGACGATATTCGTGACGCTATTTTTGCTGAAGTCAACTACCACTGTTGCTACGAACCGCAGCGTGCTGTTCGGACCCAGCGGTGGAAATACATCCGACGCTATGACGACGCGGAGAAATGGGCATTGCCGAACTGTGACGATAGTATCAGCAAAACCTTCATGATGGAGCACGGTTGGGGTGATGATCCGGTTGAATCGGAGCGGTTGTACGATGTCGTATTTGATCCATCGGAGGCACATAACCTTGCAGGGAATCCGGATTATGCGGATGTCCTGGCAGAGATGCGCGAGCGTTTAGAGCAGTGGCGCACAGAGACGGACGACCCGGTGAACGAGAACCAGATTATGGTGCCACCAGAGACGGCTGTGCTGAACGATCCGACAGATGTGTCCCCCGGTGATAAGCACTATCCTGCGCGTGAAATAGTATAGTGATAAAATAAAGGCGGATATAATATCCGCCATAAGCTCAATTTTAGAAAAAATAATCTTTGTGGTCCTCAGACCGGTAGGTTCGGTTTCCTAACCGAACCGGATTTCATGCTGAAACCTTAAAGTTTTCAAAAACCTCTTCAGTCCCGT
>VXXH01000418.1:0-4796 GCA_009835515.1 Candidatus Poribacteria bacterium | reverse complement strand
GTTTATTTGCTTGGGTGTTTTTTCGCTATGTTTATAGAAACGCGTTCCCCCCAGATCTAAGCCCTGTAAGGGGTTTTGCTTGGGTGTTTCTTCAGCATTTGTAAACTTTGCCACCAAAGTTGCAGCGGAAAATCGTTAAATTGACACCTATAGGGTCGAGTTACCCAACTATTATACAACGAGAAAATGACGATTTTCAACGTTAAAACTAACGAATTCCAACTTTCTCAAACATCAAATCCAAATACGATTTTCGATCTCTGAACTGACTGGTGGAACCGTCCTCTGTTTCTTCATGCCAGTCCAATCGGAGAATGTTATATGGTAACATGTTGTCTTCAATAAACGCAGCAGTTTCTCCACGACCTAACTCGGAGCTATCCCGTAACAGTAGAAACGAATTGAGACAGAATTTCCGACCTTGTTCAGCCTCTAACTGCTTTTCAAGTGTGCCGAGCGTCTTGTCCTCAGATTTTTGAGCAAGCTTAACTTTCGGATGGATCTTATAATTTCCCTTTTTTCCGCCAATGATCTCGCGCTCACCCTTCGGATCGATGAAGAGAATGTGTGTTATATTTTCTTGGATATCAAGTACCCATAACACAAAGTCGGGATAATAGCTCCCTGCGTCACTTTCTAAATAGATACCGATCTTCTGAGCGTTCCGCATCAGATAGAATTCGTATCTTTCATTCCGTTGGTAATTTATCTTGATGTATTCAGTCAGGTTTTCAACAAATTTCTTTTCGCCTGCGTTTAACCTATCAGGCGATACTTTAACATCGCGATGCTCATCTTCTACGTCTTCCGGTGGAAGCATAAGGGGTAGGTAAATATGCCGATGCCCTCGGGGCAAAGGTAGTTGCAGTTTGTTTTTGATTTGAGCGTGTGGGTTTTCTTGAAATGCATCTGATTCTGCGTTTTTAACCTGCTCCAAAAAGGTGTCTAATTGATCTTGTGTTGGAAATTCTTTCGTCACTGTGTACTCGTAAATAAAATTTTCCCGCTTCAACGGTTCATAAACATAGTTTGACCGATTGATATGAGCGTTTATGCGGTTCCGCAGATGACGGGTGACATCAATTACAATTTGGCGGTTGAGCCGATCCGTCCAAGCAATTGGATCTCGACCCTGTTTTTGATAACGAATATCCCCGATGAGTGATAGAAAATCGATGATGGTAGGCTCGTAATTTGCTTCGCTATAGAGTTGCAGCTGGTTTTTCTCCGCCTCGCGCTGAATAACGGTGGCAAGTTTTGCCCGATTCAGATAACAAAAATACTTCTCGTCATTTTGTCGCAGGTCTTCATGGACGTTTGGCGCATTTTTCCCTTTATCTGTTCGGTAATCTAACGCCAGGGGCCGCCAGTTACTAATGGTACCGGACCTTTCGGTGCCACTATCAAAATAGGTATAGTGTATTTCGTTACCGTTGAACGTTACGCGCTTTATACCACTACCTACCGCCTTGCCCTGCTTAAAAATGGGTAATTTGTGGCGATATTCCTCAAAGTTAACTGATGTGTCACTATCTATTTTAAAAAGCATGGGGTTCACTTGAATTTTAAAGACGTGCTGACGCGAGACACCGCCTTCATGAACTTCATCAAGAAACCGCTTAAGGTAACTTTGCTTCAAACTGTAGATAGTTAACGTTTCCAATCGCCGAATATTAGACTCCACGTCTTGATAGGGAAAATGATAGTCCGGCTTATGGTCAATATACCGCCGTTTTCCGTCTCCACCCTTCCCTTTTAACCGAACCCCGCGCCCAAAAATCTGTATAATCAGATTACCTTTGGCACTTCCCAAGTTAATCAAATCAACCACAGAGAGGCGATAAGAGTTCCACCCCTCTGCGAATTTGCGGCTCCCAATCAACACATTTATTGGACTTGTTTCGTTATCAAGGTTTTCAAATTGAAGATTCGTATCTCTAATTTCTTCATCGCGAGTTACAATGTGATTGTTTTCTATGCTATTGTAAAAACTCGTAGCATCCCCGACGTTAATCATCCCCCATTTTTTACCTTCTCCGTAAGACAAAAGTAGTTCGTTATTGTTGTCTGAATTGCGAGCAACGGTCAGGGGTCCAATAAGATCGCCAAAAATAGATCTGAATTTCTGTCGCTCCGAATCACTCAGTGCCGCAAAATAATCAAGAACTTTCTGGATGTCGGAGACTTCGTCATTATTATTTTTCCCTTCCTCTTTCGGGTTTTCCACTGTGTGTCCCATAAATGCCATCAAAGGACGATGTGCAGTCAGATCATTGTCATATTGCTCATCCTTTTGGACGCTATTGAAAATCTGTAACTTTTCTTCCATGACTCGAAGGCACTCGTTCAGATTATCTTTAATTTTTTCCTCGGATTCGTCAACTACCGTATCTTCTGATATCGGCTTGAAAAAGTGGTCTTTGCCGTATCCATCGTTATAGAAACGAGTATAGTCGTATCGATAGATAGTTGCTTTATCATATTCGGGCTGCAATTCTGTAGCGAGGTTGTGGAATGTAGCAGAATATTCAAATAGGAAGGAATTTCCTACATTTAGACGGTTCCGCCGGAGTTCTCTGAATTTACCAGATTGTTGGCTTGTCAAGCCGATGTGCGCTTCATCTACTAAAATAAGACGACGAATCTCACCATCATCTGGCAAGTGAAAATAGTCATCATCTTTTTGCAAAAGTCCTTGGGTCGTGTCAATTATGAACTCAATCCGGTTATTATAAGTTTCATTGAGTTTATCAACGTAGGGTTTCAATTCGCGTTCATGCTGTTTAATAAGATTTGCCAAGGGGGTCGTTAGAAAGATTTGTAAACGGGCACTGTCTTTCTTACAGAAGTGATGCAGATATTGGAGGATATTAAGATGCATAATGTGGGTTTTTCCGCTGCCTGTCGCCATCCAATACGCCAGCATCCGTTGTGTCTCTTGCCTGCTATTCTCATCGTATCCATCCGATTGCTGGTCATCAAAAAAGCATTCGGTAAAGAGTAGAGCCAACACCTGATAATAACGAAGTTTAAAATTCTGCCCTGTCAGATAATTGTAATCGTCTAAGAAATCCTGAATCCGTTCTAACGGTTCAGCAGGCAGTTGTAACATCTGATCTGGGTCATAAAATTGAATTATTTCCTTTACCCCGTCGTTGCTGATGTCAATGCTATTTTGGGTTAGGATTTTTGTTTGGTAATCTTGATAAAGTGCCATAAGTCTTTCTATTTTAGTTTTGACTGAAGCCCTATAAATTCGCAATCAAATGTCAGCATCAAGGAAGCGCGCTATTGCGTCTTCTTCCCATTCGCGGTAGTTTTCCGGGTCATCTTGAAATTTTTGCCATGCGGCGTTCAACAACGCGACTGGCGAGGTAAAAGTTGATTCCTCCTGATTTGAGACTTCTGAGTCCTGAAATTCACGCGGTGAGGTTTCTGTAAGCATGTCATCTAATTTACTCTGAATCACAGAGAGAAATTTTGGGTCTTTTGGATCGTAGAAACCGTAGTAATCTTCCACGACTCCTAACGCTGCAGCAACCTGACTCCATTTTTCCTCCAAATCGGCGGCTACCTCCTTGTAACCGACCTGTCGCGCGCGATCGGCAAGCAGATGGATGCGGATCCAAGCTACTGGATGGCTGCTACGAGCGAGATCTTCTCTTGGCAAGTGGTATCCGCTTTTGCCAAGTATTCTGAAATACGTCGAAAACACGTAGGCGAATGAAGGACCTCCCATGACAAAACCAACAGCATCACAGAAGCATTCTTGTGCCCATTCATACCATGTGTGAACAATTATATCTCGTTCTGTGGCTCGGGTTCGTTCATATTCGTCGTTTCGGTCCATGGATGAATGCAGTAGAGCTCTTATTTTTCCTTGCAATTCGTTGACGAGAGCATCCATTTCTGGTTGATGAAAGGTGTAGAGCAGATGCCCGAACTCATGAAAGAAGATAGGCAAATTGCGCAACCCTTGTTGGGAGGTACACGGTGTGGCATAAAGCGTTGGTTGAATAGGCCAAACGCTGAACTCCCCGTCACATATTGCAGCTGGAACACTTTTCATTTGCGGATGAGTCGCATGCAGCCATAGTAAAAACTCCAGAGAAAGTCGATCCGAAGCGCGCGCACGTAGAATCGGACTGACCTGATTTCCGTTAAGGCGATAAAACGCGCGGGTAATCAATTCAGTCTCGCTCAAAATGTCTTTGAGGAGATTCTCTTGCCCAAATTCAAGGTACTCGAGGTTATCTAAAACCCTTTGGTGGTGAAACTTGCACTCCTTAGCAATCCACTCCGTATAAGCATGGAGTTCCTCTGGGAGGTTCTCTGATGCTTCTATTAAACTGCCTTGTAGTTGCTCAATTTCATGGCGCAAAGCGATGTTGTTTTGTTTAAGAAGCTCTTGCAATTAAATACCTCCAAAGAGCTGTTCCACATCGCTGCCGATATGTTCTTCAAGGAGCATTCGGAGTTCTTCCAGAAAAAGCAGAATGGCCTGTTTATCTGATTCTGCCTCAGAGTACAGAAGTTGTACTCCGGCTGAAAGATCCTCAAGGAGAAATGGTGAATGAATACGGCAGCTATACTTCGCAGAAATCAAGTGTCTGACGAACTGCCTCCGACGTGGATCGACTCCTAAAAGGGGCTTGTTATCTACTTCAGCGCGCTGCACTTGTGGATTCAATTCTTTCAAAAACGCGCACAATTCTTCCCTCGACTTTTGTATTGCCTCTTCCCTATTCAAACCGGAATGCCCCGCCATCTCTAATTTTATATGAATTGACAAAGTA
>VXXH01000655.1 GCA_009835515.1 Candidatus Poribacteria bacterium | reverse complement strand
GAAAAAGAGAGGGATGGCGGTAGGAAGGACGGTATATGTGATCTAAAAAGAAGGGCATTTTACAAGAAATTGGAGGTTTGAATAGATACGGATACGGAGGCAATCACCTGCAACTCAAAGATAATTGCCTCCCCAACAATCTATTTTACCGCTATTCGCTTTTGGGTGATCCCGTGAGGACTTCATCCCAATCCCACAAGAGAATTGTACCATCCGTGGCAGCACTGACGAGCATTGTCCCATCCGGTGAAAATGCTAACGTGTTTACGCCTTTCGTATGCCCGTCAAGCGCAGCGATTTTCTCTCCCGTCTTAACGTCCCATAATTGGATTGTACCGGTGTCAAACCCACTAACAAGCACCTTGCCATCCGGCGAAAATACCAACAGTTCCAACAGTTCGGCAGAATCACGCCTATGCCCAATGCTAATGGGGAAAAGCTCATTAGCCGTATCCACTTTCCATAAATGGATGTGACTAAGTGTTCCGGCGGCGAGCAAGGCACCGTCTGGCGAAAATGCCAATGCCCGAGCTCTCAGTGCCCTCCACTTTGCAAAGGTAACCAGTGCCTCACCAGTTGCAACGTCCCACATTTGGATGTCTCCTTTTGAAGTACTACTGACGAGCCATTTACTATCTGGCGAAAACGCCAATGCCCAAACCCAGGGTATATCGCGAAAACCAGCACTCAGATCAGCGAGAGGTATTGCCACTTCAGCACCCGTTTCCGTGTTCCACAAGCGAATTTCACCCGGACCCCTAAATGCAACCGTTTTGCCATCAGGAGAAAAGGTCAGTTTTTCGGCGCCCATAGTATAGCGCAAAGTTGCCAGTTCACGTCCTGTCTTTACATCCGTCAGGTGAATAAAATGATTTGCCCGATAAGGAGCAACAGGCTGACCGAAACTTGTGCCTGCCCCGAAGATCGGAGTCCCATCTTTTACTCCTAAACTAACGAGTTTTGTGCCATCGGGTGAAAATGCTAAAGTTACGAACCAATCCCGATGTTCCGTATTGTGGACAGTGGACTTTTTCGATGTTTTCACATCCCACAAGGTAATTACACCATTAAACGCCGCACTTGCAAGTGTAGAACTATCCTGAAAGAAAGTCGCTGCTTTCGTCAACTGCGTGTGTCCAGTGATACGGTTAGATAGTGGCACCTGAGTTTGTGCATCCCAGAATCGGATCATGCCATCTGCGCTGCCGCTCACAAGCGTGGTGCCATCGGGCGAAAACGCTAACGCAGTAATACCGTTGATATGACCAGTAAGCGTCGCGAGGGGTTCTCCCGTAGTGGTGTTCCACAACTGCACAGTTTTATCGGTACTCCCACTGGCAAGCATTCCGCCATCGGGTGAAAACGCTAACACATTTGTCCAACTTGTATGTTTTTCGAGTGTCATCCATTCGTCGGCGTTGGTGAGATCCCATAAGCGCACCGTGCTATCATCGCCGCCACTGGCAAGGCGCGTGCCATCGGGTGAAAACGCTAACGCTAAAACCTGATTTTGAGACCGAGACCTGCGAGGCAAAGGTTCATCTATATGGCCTCTGAGGGCAGGTAACGCTTTGTAGGTGGTTGCGTCCCATAACTGAATCTTCCCATCCGTCCGCCCACCCGCGATCTTATCGCGTGTAATTGCGTAAACTCGATTTATCGGACGCAACCGGCCAATTGGCGCAGGACTGAAGAAAGGCTTCGCAGTCACTCTTCCAGTTTCAATATCCAAACTGATAATTGCATCTCCTGAACCGCCCACACTGACAAGCGTTTTCCCATCTGAAGTAAAACGTAATACTAAAGCAGTATCATAGACCTCAGGGAGTAACACTTCACGTCCGGTAGCGATCTCCCACAATTGGATTCTCGGCGCGTCAGTCTCATATTCACCGCCATTGGCAAGGAAACGACCATCCGGCGAAAATGCAAGGAATCGGCACGCCCCCTTAAACAAGGACTTCTCTTCACCTGTCTCCACATCGTACAGCCATATACCGATGTTACTTCCGACCGCGAGTTGTCTCCCATCGGGTGAAAACTGAATTACGTTAACGCCGCCTTTTCCGAAACGCGCTTTCGCTTCTTTGGGCAGCTGCCACTGTGAATAGTCTGTATCTATTTCCTCTGATTGTGCCTCTGCAACTGATGCCGAAACATTGTTAGGCTGTTGGTTAGCAGTATCGCTTTTGCTCGGCGTGTTGACATTCCCCAACTGCGTCCGAATATCTGGCTTAGATTCAAGGTTCAGCACAACGGGTGCATCAATCAGCTCAATTTTCATCTCTGAAGCAGCACTAAAACTGTAAGGTTTCTGGAAACGGGATAAGTATTGCGTCCCGACACCTAACATCAAAAAGAGCACTGCTAATGTGGAAACACCGATTGCCCACGGAATTAGCGGTTTACTGCCTGATGGCGCAACCGGTTTCAGGCGCGAAATCTCACGCATGATGTTGTCTGTGAAACTCGGTGCGATTTGGAAATTCTCTAAAGCCTCTCGAATCATCGGTTCCTCCTTCTTCAGACGCCGTCGAGCACGGTAAACGCGAGTTTTAATTGTTCCTACTGATACGCCTAAAAACTCGCTGATCTCCTTATACGTCATTCCCCCGAGGTAATGAAGCGTGATGACGGTGCGTTCACTCTCCTGAAGTTTCGCAAGCAACTTCTTGACGACTTCGCGCTGTGCTTCCGCCGTTTCCTGCTCGTTTTCCGCAATAACATATCCAGAATACGTCGCGCCTTCTAACGCCGTGCTATTTATACCTTCCAACGACTGCGTTGATAAACGTTTCTTACGGATCCACATTTTGCAGTAGTTTGTCGCTATCACATAGAGCCAACTCGCGAATCGCTGTGGTTTCTTCAGCGTTGAGAGCTTCTGATACGCCTTCAGGAATGTATCCTGTGTGATGTCTTCGGCGATATGGAAATCTCCGATCTTCCGCCACACCAGCGCGTGCACCGGCTTTTGGTATTTTTTCACAAGCGCAGAGAACGCCGTATCATCGCCTTCGAGGACGCGTTGGATAAACTGAACATCGTCATTTTTCATCGGATACCTCTAAAAAGGGAATGTCCATCAATTCATATCAACATTTATAGTGAAGCCCATAAATAAGTGGACATCTTTGTAGCATAGGCTGTTAGCCTGTGCCAGTCTGAATGCCTGTTATAGGTATTCAGACTGTTTGAAAGTGCCCAATTAACTACAGGCTTTACTATAATGATGCGACTTGAGATGAAAAGGTCACATAATTCTGCAAACTTTTATCTCACAGGCTCCGCAGGATGATACGGGTTTATGAAAAGCAGATTTTTAGGCGAGATTGCTCTTGAGGTAGGTTCAGTACCGCATCCACTGCCATAATTGCGCCAAGGTAGGACGCTTGCCGTACATCAGAATCCCAACCCGATAGATTTTCCCGCTGATAAGCATGACCAGCAAAACAGTCGCGCACATCAGCAAGATGTTCAGTAGAATTTCCCATAAAGGCGGCATTAGCACGTTGATACGCATGAACATAAGGATCGGTGAGAAAAATGGGATGTGGGAGAGCAGCACACTGAGTGTCGAATCGGGGATCCTAAATAACTGGAACATCAGTATGAACGGGATAATGATGAGCATCGTGAGGGGGCCTCCTGTCTGCTGCGCCTCCTCTTCACTGCCGCAAATCGCACCGACAACAGCATAAAGCGTCGAATACATAAAGAAACCCATAATGAAATAGACAAAGAAATATGTAAGTATCTCGGTACCACTCGCTTTGATAGTCCCAATTACTTGGATAAACTGTATCGGCAGGCTATCAATGCCAAAGATACCGAGTAGCGGCTTTATGTTCATAACCAATAACACACCAAATATCACCCAGATAGCAAACATTGTCAAACAGACAGAGCAAACCCCAATGAGTTTTCCGAGTAAGAGCTGATACGGTTTTATTGAAGAAATAATCACCTCAACAATTCGGGTTGTTTTTTCTTCAAGCACACTTCGCATGATGGAATTGGCGTAGATGATAACAAACAGGTAAAGCACAAAAACAAGAAGGTATCCGAGCCCCAGCCGCGCCCCTGTCTCTATAGCACTTTCAACTTTAGCACCACCCTCTTTGCCCTTGCCACTTTTAACAGCATAAGCGTTGAATCCAACGGAGCGCATGAGTTGACGGACTTCACGCTGAGAATAACCGCTCTCAGCAAACCGTTTGTCCCGGACGATGTCTGAAATGATACGGCGGAACGTGTTTTGTACATTAGAATTTGTCACTGTCCTGGCGTAGAAAAGGACCTTCCCACTTGCAAAAACATCCTTCGGGATTTCAAGATAGGCGTAGAGTTCTTTTGTCCTGACGCGTTCCTGGAGGGCAGTTTTTTCGTCTGCTGTGGTAGTGGTCTCCTCATGCAGCTGATAGACGAGTTCACCCTTATGCTGAAAAGTCGGATGCTTGGCAACAGCCGCTCGCATCTGCTCAAAGATTTCACCCGTCTCATCAATGACCGCAAGTTTTCTTATCTCTTCGGTTTTGTCCTCCATGATTGCGAGAAAACTGGACAATAATACCAACCCACACATCAAAATCGGCATGAGAAACAAGGAAGCAATAAATCCTTTAGATTTAACGCGCGTCATATATTCACGTTTGATAACGGCAACAATTTTATTCGGCATCTTGCACGACCCCTCCGTGTGCTTCAACGCTCTGGACGAAAATCTCGTGTAGCGTCGGCTCCATCAATTCAAACCGTGTGACATCAACACCCTTTTCAACCAATTCTTGGAGAAATGGACGATAGTCCTCCGGTGTCTTCAACTTGATCTCAGCGTATTGTCCGAAATCGTTGATGCCTTGAATGCAAGCGGAATTGCGAATTGGTTCAAGACTCCCTATGTATTCAATCTCAACGGAATTTTTGCCGAACCCACGCTTCACGGCACGGAGTTCACCTTCAAGCAACACCTTACCTTGGTGAATGAGGCAGATATGATCACAGAGTTTCTCTACCTGTTCCATCACATGGGTTGAGAAGATAATGGTACTGCCGTCCTCACGCAGCTCAAGCATCAAATCTTTGAGGAGTGTCATGTTAATCGGGTCCAGCCCGGAAAAAGGTTCATCAAGGATAATCAACTCCGGTTTGTGAATGACCGTTGTGATGAACTGAATTTTCTGTGCCATCCCCTTAGAAAGTTCATCAATCCGTTTGTTTTCCCATTCCGATAGCTGCATCTTCTCCAGCCACTGCTCAATTTCGCTAAGTGCCTGCTGCTTGTATAAGCCCTTTAATTCGGCAATAAAAAGGATGACATCGCGCACCTTCATTTTCCGGTACAAGCCGCGTTCCTCCGGCAGATACCCAATCTGATCCAAAAAATCTTGGACCTGCCGATTGCCACTGAACGTAATGCTGCCTGCATCTGGTGCGATAATGTCCATTATCATGCGGAGCGTGGTTGTTTTTCCGGCACCGTTGGGCCCCAGAAGTCCGTATATGCTTCCCTTTTCAATACTAAAGGAGATATCCGATACGGCTGTGAAATCACCAAACCGTTTATGAACATTTTCGAGTTGAAGTAGGTTCATCTTTTTTATCTCAAAGCTTCGTGAAAGCGTACCAACACGTGCAGTATTTTCCATATTTTTGATCCCTAAACCCCCAAGAATTGGGGGACTTTAAGAAACCGTGTGTAAGTCCTAAGAGTGTTTGTAAACCCAAACCTCTTCTGACGGAGTGGACCTATAGGATCCTTATTCAACAATGGTAATTTCAAGTTGATTGAGCGTTCGGAGAACGTCTTCAGCGAATTCCAACAGAGTATCTGATTCCAAGGTACTTCCATCAAGTTGAATATGATTCGCATCAGCGATGGGCTGTCCCCATGTTGGATCCATCTGTACCCACCTGCCGACGTAGACTTCAGCCCAGAAGTGGTAGTAAAAGGCATCCTTTCCAAAAGCGATACCGGAGCAGATGCGTGCCGGAATGCCAGCAGCCCGTGCTAAAGCAATAAAAAGCACAGTGTGTTCTGTGCAATCCCCGGAGAGCGATTCCAGGGCAGTTAAGGACGAGCCGAAACCGCCACTCATTTTTTTCTCCGTAATGGCTGTATGAACCCATTGGCATAATTTTTCTGCCGCACGCCACGAATTAACTTCCCCATCTAATATTTCCTCGGTTTTCGCACGAATCGCTGGTGCATCGGTTTGAATATAAGCACTCGCGCCAAGATATTTACCTTCAGCATCCTGAACCGGTAAATCCGAGCAATCCTCTGCTGCAACTGTTGGTACCTGAATCGAAAGTCTACCTGCTCGCTCACTGTTTACTTCCAATTTTTGACGGGAATTAGACATAATAGTATCAGCGATACTGCCTGATGTCAATTTTACGTCAGCTTCAAAGTTTCTTGCGTTTCGCGTAGGGTGTTTGCCGGAGGGAAGAATAAGCGTTTTTAAAACAATATCAACCTCTTCCGTATCGCCAAGGGCGGCCTCCTTATCGGTTTTTGTTGTTACCATAGAGAAACCCATCATCGGTGTCTCGGTTCGGTAACTTACGCCATCAGTATCAAGCCAGGCCTTCGTGGTAATCCCATTCATCATGTCCATCGTTTGACGTAAGACATAGACCTGTTTTCCCTCTGACGGATAGGTTAAGGTGTCTTGCGCTTCAACCTCAATCTCTGTTTTCACCGGCTTTAAGAAGTCAAAGCTGAAAGTGTGGAAGTTCCGTTTGTCGCCTATCTTAAGACCCTGTTGAAAAAGCGATTCCACACCTGTATATTCAGAAATTGTATTCGGTGGCACTGGAACTTCTGATTCAGTCGTCTCACCGTTGAGCGTTGTTTTAATGTGTGCCACACCATCTATGATGCGTCCCTCTACCTGTTTTAAGCCAGATTGATTGGAGGTGAAAAGAAAGTGGCGCGGCATTAAATCGGGACCTATATACTCAACGTGGGTCCTTTCAATTGTTACATCGCTCCCGAGTCCCTTAAGATTTATAACCGTATTAATTTTGTTCCGATCCACCTCTTCCCCTCCGTACTCGGTTTTTTCACTGGATATGTACATGTAACCGATCTTAGTATTCATCAAGGTGAAGTTGTACCAGTGTTCTTGCAGATTTTGTGGCATGTTTTTAGGAATATCTTCTCTGTCCACCTGCGCGGCAGCAAATAAGACCTCATCAAGCCGCTGACCGGCACCATCATTTTTATTCCGTGTGGCAGTGCTACCGAGCTGTGTTCGGACATCCGGTTTCGATTCAATATCTAACACGACTGGGGTTTCAATAATATCAATCGTCATTTCTGATGTCGCGTCAAAACTGTAAGGTTTTTGGAATCGCGACAGGTATTGACTGCCGACACTTAACATCAAAAACACGACTAACGCGGAAACACCTATTGCCCACGGCACCAATGGTTTGCTACCAGACGGTGCAACCGGTTTCAAACGTGAAACCTCGCGCATAATGTTCTCAGTAAGATTCGGCGTAATTTGGAAGTTGCCTAAAGCCTCTCGAATCATGGGTTCCTCCTTTTTTAAGCGGCGACGTGCACGGTAGAGACGATTCCGAATCGCCGCCTCCGATACACCTAAAAACTTGCTTATCTCTTCGTACGTCATTCCCCCGAGGTAATAGAGCGTGATGACAGTCCGGTCACTCTCTTGTAACTTCGCAAGCAACTTCTTAACGACTTCGTGTTGTGTTTCAACCGACATCCGCTCGTTCTCCTCAATGACATAGCCAGAATACGTCGCTTTTTCTAACTGTGCGCTGCTCGTGTCTTCCAACGCCTGCGTCCACGCCCGATCTTTACGGAGCCACGCCTTACACTGATTCGCGGTTATAACATAAAGCCAACTCCCAAAACGCTGCGGTTTCTTTAATGTTGAGAGTCTCTGATACGCTTTCAAGAACGTATCCTGTGTAATATCCTCGGCGATATGGAAATCTCCGATCTTCCGCCATGCCAGTGCATGAACGGATCTCTGATATTTTTTCACGAGCACGGAGAACGCAGTATCATCGCCACCAAGGACGCGTTGGATGAGTGCAGCATCGTTGTTTTTCATCGGACACCTCTGAAAAGGGAATGTTCATCATTTCACATCAATATATAGTGACGCGACGAGCGGAAAAATAATCTCACAATTCTGAAAAAGGTAGAACCAATGCATATAAATCGGGTTGAGGTTCTATTTTGCTGATAATGATAGGACTTGCGCACTTCCGTCAATTATTATACCATAAATCTCACTAAACTTCAGAGGGGTGTGTAAAGTTTTTGTAGGACGGATTTTCAACCCCAGCTCTGAAATTCTTCCGTGTAGGAGCAATCTCTTGGTCGCGATGCTTCCTCTCAAACTGACAACAATCGAAGATGAATGGCTCCGCGTGCAAAATCAAAAAATTGACACAGATGAGAATGTATGGTATAAGAGATAAAACGCTGCTTGTGTACTTCGTGGAAAGCGAGTCTTTGTCGGAAACCTACGTCTTTACGCGTCGTTGGGGAAGACATCACGATAAAGAGGATATTCAAATGACGTACCAACCACTTGCTGAGGTCCGAAAAACGCTCCGTGTAAAATGGTACCGGAGCAAAGTAGACCACACAACCTTACGGAATCTATCAAAACGAAGCGACTTGCCAGGCTGGTTTCAAGCAGGCGGGCATCTCGCCCTCTGGCTATTGACGGGTAGCGCGGTCTACTTCTTTTGGTCCCAAGCGATCTGGCTTGGATTTTTCATTGCCTTATTTGTGCATGGTACGGTCGCCAGTTTTTTCAAAGGGACAGCGAATCACGAGTTAGGACACGGCACCGTATTTCGTACCAAGTGGCTGAACAAATTTTTTCTGTACCTATTTAGCCTCATAAGTTGGTGGGACCATTTTGACTACGCCAGTAGCCATACCTATCATCATCGCTACACCTTATACCCTGAAGGGGATCGCGAAAACCTTCTTCCGCTTGAACCCAAACTCGCCTCCCTGTTCGTTCTGCAACTGTTCACCATAAACTTACTCACGCAACCCGGTCGCACCTTTAGCAAAGGCGGGTTTATTGCTGCAGTTATCTGCACCATCCGTAGTGCCTTTGGCAGAGAAGGTTCACCAGACATTCCGAGTCAGGAGTGGCTGGCATCATTACATACCGACCAACCCGAAGAGCATAAAAATTCGATGTGGTGGTCTCGGATGCTACTCCTTTTTCACGGCACCCTACTTGTTGTTTCACTCGCCACGGGCTATTGGGTTTTTCCGATCATTATCACTGCCAGTGCATTTATTGCAAACTGGGGATCCTACGCTGTTTCTATGCCCCAACATTGTGGGTTAAAGGAAAATGACCCTGACTTCCGTAAATGCGCACGGTCAATCAAACTCAATCCGTTGGCGGAGTTTTTGTATTGGCGTATGAATTGGCATATTGAACATCACATGTTTGCAGGCGTACCCTGTTACAATTTGAAAAAATTGCATCGCCTAATTGCCGAAGATATGCCCGAACCGCGCACGCTTTTAGGAGCTTGGCGAGAGATGCGCGAAACTTGGCAACGACAGAAAACCGATCCTGATTACTTTTTTGATACGCCGCTCCCGCCAACCGCTAAGCATATACCCGCCGAAGCCTCCGATATTCTGGAAAGTTCCATTGGAGAATTGGCACCTAAAGGATTGAAGATCCACTCCCCCTAAAACTTTCCAGCGATCTTTTATCGTAAATCCCATAATTATTTGCACACAGGGTAACTCGTAGGGGCTGGGTTAACCAGCCCCTACGAACGGGAAAAGTAACCCAACCCCCACGAACGGGAAAAGTGTAAACA
>VXXH01000693.1 GCA_009835515.1 Candidatus Poribacteria bacterium | reverse complement strand
AAACCTATCTATGGAATATGTCAATTTTGGAAAAGCAGGGGTTAAAGTAAGTCCACTCGCTTTAGGCTTAGGATTTAGAGGACAAGGCGACGAAGCTGCTGCGCAGCGGTTGGTTGAACACGCCATTGATTCTGGTATCAACCTCATTGATTGTGCCAATATCTATGGACCTATGGATGATCGCGCCAACATTGGTCGCTCAGAAGTTGTGCTCGGTAAAGCGATTCAAGGCAAACGCGATGACGTGGTGATTACGTCCAAAGTTTTCAGTCAAATCGGTCCAGGCCCAAACGATGCCGGTTTGTCGCGCTACCATATCATGCGGGAGGTAGAACGTTCCCTAACGCGTCTGAACACTGATCATATAGACGTTTATCTCATCCACGCGCCCGATGAAACGACGCCGCAAGAAGAAACCGTTCGCGCTATGGACGATCTCGTGCGTTCAGGTAAAGTCCGCTATATCGGTTGCTGTAATCATCAGGCGTGGCAGGCGTGTAAGGCACTCTGGATTGCGGATAGAATTAACGCAACACCCTATATGTGTATTCAAAATATGTATAACCTGCTAAACCGAGATATGGAAACCGAACTGTTCGGCTTGGTGCGTGAGGAAGGGTTGGGTGTGATGTGTTATAGTCCGTTGGCAGTTGGTTTATTAAGTGGTGTCTACTCACCAGATGAACCACCGCCTGCAGGCACTTTATGGGGAACACGCCTCCGTGAAGAATTTTCACAGCGGATGAGCGGCGCAACCGGACAGGTAATAACAACGCTCAAGCGACTCGCAGCAGAGTTGGGCAAAACGCCTGCACAACTTGCTGTAGCGTGGGTGTTGTCGCATCCAGAAGTTACCGTTGCTATTAGTGGTAGCGACACGATTGAACAGCTCGACGATACACTCGGCGGTGTCGGTTGGGAACTCGATGCGGCAATGCGGGATGAATTGGACGAGGTTTCACGTTCATTCGTCCGTCTCATCGCCCCTCCCGCTTAATGGCTATCAGTCATCGGCGTTTAGCAGTCGGTAAGTGTTGCTCCTACAGAAGGAGGTCGGCGGTTGGCTGAAAAAAAACAAAAAAGGCGGATCCGAAGATCCGCCTCTACATTTTGTGCCTTTACGATTCCGACACAGTTTGATACCGTTCCCACGCGTCGCCTGCAGCGGCAGCTTGACGTTCTAACTCAGTCCGCCATCCGACGACTTCCCCCGCTTTGATACGTTGGATGTCAAAGCCTGCATAGCGATCTTCAAGCCTATCACCGAGTTTATGGTTTGCTGCCCAGCGATCCCATGCCGTTTTCATCCACTCATGTGGAAGTGCCTCACGGACAGCCGGGTCCAGTTGCCACGCGAATCGAGCATCAACGACCTTCGGCTCCGCCTCCGAGGGACCGCCCCACTTCGACCAACCGATGGATAGCGTGTTGCGTTCGCGCTCTGGCACGGTATGTCCCGTATGGATCGTTGCACCGTTACGGATGAGGGCTTGGCCGGCCTTGAGCCGAATCGCGACCTGTCCAGGGAGTGGATCCTCACCGTTCCAACTCGGTGTATGCGGGACACCCTGATCTTTCATAGATTTTGGGAGCAGCACGTCATGCTCAAGTGGAGTCCGCCAGCGGCTGTGGCTCCCTACAACGAGTTCATGGCATTCATCGTCTGCGAGTGCCAAAAACATACCGACACCGTTCCGTTCGGTGATGCGTTTCTCGTTGTCTTCCTGAATTTCTTTCCAACGGATCCGCTCAACCTCTTCCGAATAAGCCTCAGTTCCGTCTCCACGGTTGTCTTCTTGTGAGAAGTAACTTTCCCCTGTACCCCACCATGTCACATCTCGGTGCCATCCGAGTCTGTTCTCTTTTTTCCGGGGGTTGCACCAAAGAAGTATGTTCGTCATCACAAGGTCTTCAGGCTCCACGCTGCACCACGCCTTGACGAAGCCGGTGAAATCTGGCGACCCGTAAAATTCAGTGAAATCGGGTTCTTTGAAAGCCGGATGGATTATGCCTCGGATTGCCCACGGTTCATTCTCACCCGCGCGGTGAACGTATCCCTTTGAGCAGTCAATAACATCGTAACCGTTTTCTGGGGCACACGCTTGCGTAACGCGACGCCCTGCCTCCCGAAGCGTCGGAATCCATGGATTGTCAACAAAATCGTTGATGATCACGAAACCGTGTTCCCTTAAATGCTCCAGTCTTTCAGGTGTAGCTCCGGGTGCCGAAAGTTCTGGTTTGAAATCAGCAAACGCCGGGGCGCGATAGACTTCTTTCTCAGGTGATTGATCGTTACTCATTATCGTACCTCCTTTGAAGGAACTTATTGAATACTCGTCAAAACTTGGAATTATACAATCACATACTTTAGTTATCAGTTATCGGTTCGATTTTTCTACGAAAAACCTTTCAGTTTTCAGAAAGAGGAAACTCTATGATTATCCCAACCCTCTTGTAACTGACAACTGATAACCGACAACTATTTAATGCATCTCAATTGAGAGCACATAACTTAGAATCGTCACCAAAAGCCATGTGGCAACCAGCACGATCCCAAACGGACGTTTCAACTGGTCACCCGACACGAAGATACCACATCGGAAGACGATCAAGATAAACAGCATCGCTGGGAACAAGAACTGAAAGAACTGTCCATCCGCCTGTAGTCCACCTTGTGTGGCAGCAGCCGAGACACCGGCAACAAAAAGCACATTCAGGATATCCGCACCGATAATGTTACCGACTGCCAACTCACCGTGTCCACGTCTGACTGCTGTTATTGCCGTCACCAGTTCTGGGAGCGATGTACCGAACGCAACGAGTGTCGCCGAAATAATATGTTTCGGCACCCCAATCCGTTCCGCCATGACGCTCACGACTGGAATTAATATCTGTGCAGAGACAACAATAATAGCGATTGACCCGATGAGTTTAGCAAGTATCCCGAAGGCATTACCTTCCTCAGCATGTGTGTCTTCTGTGTCTTCTGTGTCTTCAGTATCTGACGGCATCGAACTTGCCCATCGAATAGACTGCCAAATATACAATCCCAGCAGCACTACGAACACAACACCTACGAGTTGTGCCAAAACACCACCTTGCGTAAAAACTTTCGTCGGAGATGCCCACGGAAAGCAGGCCGCCACAAGGAGGATGCCAGCACCTACTTGCACATTTGACAATCGTGATGCCAACTGACGGTTAAGCGGTAACGGTGCTATTAGAGATGCCAAGCCGATGATAAGTCCCGTATCACAAATAATTGAGCCGACGGCGTTACCGAGTGCAAGCCCCGGTTTTCCTTGTATCGCTGAGAGAACAGAGACAGCTGCCTCTGGGGTTGTCGTGCCGACGCTCACGATCGTCGCACCGATGACGGCTTTTCCTAAACCCCACCGTGTTGAAAGCGCAACCGCTTCATCAACAAGCCAGTCTGCGCCTTTACCGAGTGTGTAAAGCGTCACCACAATTATCAGAAAAAGAACCAGACTCGGTAATCCAATAATAAGATGTTCAATCCATTGTTCCATTAACTTTACCTTTCGCTGAAATATAGGATATTGGTTTCCAAAGAATAGATTAGCATATACTGGTGGTAAAGTCAAATGTGTTTCAAATACATTATACAGAGATTCCTTTTGTGAGATTATCTGTCTGGCGTTATACCCAACTCTTTTTCTGAGATTGGGATGTTAAAAACGGCGCGATGCACTTGCATGGTTGCCTGGCGATACGCCGGGGCGGGTTGTTTATCTTCACCCTCCACAATAGACGTGTTCTCCATAATAACAGTTTTCGGGAACCAGATGCCGGGTTCAAATTGTGCGAACTGGTGTGTATAAGAAGTAAGGGCATGCACTTTTTCACGGGGTAGAGGTCTGACCTTGCCATCACGCCCCTCTATGAACACGGAGGTAAGGGATCTACGGTGTGCTAAAATTCGGGTCGGTCGGTACGCTTTCTGCGGATCCAGCCAGATTTCTTGGGTACGCATTGCGTCAAACTCCGTGCGCTGCAGCGTGAGAAGGTAATGTGGTGTCCCTTCAACGTTAACTTGTTGAACACTGATGGGTTTAAAGACGCGAATTAAGTGTGTGAGTTTAAATCCCCACGGTGGCCAACTCCACCAGCGAGGGTTAAACTCTGCCTCGAAAACGTCTGATGGTATGTCTTTATCCCAAGGAGGTTCCATCTTATGTGAAAATTGCTGTTGCCATTCAGTATCCGGTTTCTCCCTGAAATACTGCGTTCTACCCTTCATCCGATATTGAAAGTGCATTCCGTGCCAGTTCCGCAGGGGTTTTCCATTTAATTCCATCTTTTTACGCATCTTGACATCGTAAAAGTGGCGATCGCCATCAAATCGGTAGGTGATGTACCAATACCCCTGCTCTTCATACTCGACCGCCTCTTTCTCTTCTGATGCGAAAAAACGTTCAAAGAAATTCTTCTTTTCTTGTCGGATCCTTTCATTCAGCGTAATTGAAAATTCGACCCCACCACTTTTAAGTTTCGCGTTATAGGCTGCTGTTCCAGCTTTGATATCTTCGAGGAGTTGTGTCGCTTCTGCGGAGAGAGGCGGTCTTAACGTTAGTACTTGTCCCGTCCAGTACTTCAAAAAGCGGTCGCGAGCAATGGGTGTTGCCTGTGAAGATTTGCCGGGTATGCCAAAGACACGCACCGATTCTTCGGTCGCGGATTCAACGACAATAAAATCGTCTACAGCAATAGCATCCACTTCCGAAGGGTTTTCGTCATCGAATGCGGTTTTGAGACAGGCGATAATAGGTGTTTCAAGTGCCTGTAACTGATTATAGTTGAGGTCGCGTTCCTGTAACTCAATTCCGATTCTCCTTGCAACGTCAATGATGACAAACTTGACGACATAAGGGCCCCGTGCTTTTTCCACGACGATGTTTTCGACCTGCTCAAGCGATACCTCAAGACCCAAGAGGTTGGCAAGATGATAGAGGCTGGCGACACCAGAGGCGAGTTTGGTGTTCGCTGCGAAAGCCTGTGAAAGTATGAGCAAACCGATGAGAAGGAAGCAAACAAATCGTTTCATAGTTTTCCTTGTGGTGAAGTGTATGGCGGTAAGTCTTAAAATCTTTCTTAGATGTCTGTTTCCATGATAAGTGAAATCATAACACGTTCGGCGAAAATAGTGAAGAATTGATCTACACTTAGTTCCCTGTAGGAGGGGTCTCCGGATTCCGACGCTGATAACCGAAAACTGACAACTGACAACTATTCCTCTGACAACTGATAACTGACAACTGATAACTCAATAATAAAACGTATACGTTGGTCTGTCAAGGATAATGCTTAAGATGTTCCAGATACTCCCCATGACAAAATCACCGAGTGCCAATCCAAGAAAAAGCGGCACTGTTTTCCGGTAGAGACCGAGCCCACCGTATTTCAGCACACTCCATTTGGCGAGCGCGCTGATGATAAACGCCGCCCAAAAGAGATGGAGGTGGAAAGAGACACCGTAGCCGAGCGGATGAATTGGCCACCAAAAAAGTCGGCTCCGTACCGCTGAAAGCAGGATTGTAACTGCGAAACCGATCCCTATCGCGGCGATATGACCCCTGTTCGCATCTTGTGGCGAAGTGAGCCAGCCTTCAAGGAAACGATACGCACGTCCACCGAAACTGTTAATCTGACCACCCACTTTGCCGGAATTAACACCAAGTTCAAAAAACGTGTCTACCAACATGAAAATGCATAACGGCATGGCGATGACCGTTAACGTGAGCATCAGACGCGACAGACCTTTCACATCAAGATTACCACGTTCAGCGAGCTTAAACGCTTCAAGTTGGTGCGGCATTGGATGGCTCCGATTGTCTCTGTTGAACCAGAAAAAAAGGGCAAACCACGTCAAATTGCGGGCACCGATCCGCCGCGTGCCGAGTGTGCTAACAAGACTATGATGCGGTCCAATAAAGGTCGTTGAGTGGATCGGGAAACCGATTTGTGCGCGCATACGCGTCAACGGGATAGCAATCGTTGCAAAGTGTGCAGTAAAAAATAGCAACGCGACCCACATCGCCATTCCGCCGCGCATCGCAAATCCAATGATGAATACCCCACCGAAAACGATCCCCAAAAATGCGGTGCGATAACGCATCGGTTCATTCGCGTCCGATATCTGTCTGCGTCCAAACGCTGTACGAAATGCCCGCCAGATCTGTCGGCGTGTACCCCACAGTGCAACCGCACAGATACCGATGTACGCACCGATGTTCTGCTCATAGGGGTAAGGAAAGCCCGGAACGTTCTCCAATCCAGTTAAGATAGCAATGAAATATTGCACTTTATACAGAAAGAAAAAGAGCAGACACGATGTGAGCAGCTCAAGCGGCATCAGGAAACCGAGTCCAACGGCGAACGGATAGACAATGATCGCGTCCCCGCCGCGGAGAAGAGCCGTCCACGGCCTTTCGGTAAATAGCGCGTTGAGCGGTATGTGTTTATTTGGGAAAGCCGGGATTGATGGAAAAAAAATGTTAACGCCATTCACAAGACTGATGATAGCCGCGATGCTGAATCCGCACCACATCGCCCGACTCCGAAGGAATCGGTTTGTGTTATAGGCAAGTTGATACGGCAGCTCGACAATCGGATACACGAGGCGTTCCTGTTCTGTCCACTGTTTTCGGATAATCACATTGATACACTGCATCACGAAGATCAGCGCGAAAGTAAATGCGCACCACCAGAACGTTGGGGTTACCCATTTCATCACATAATCGGTCTCAAAAAACGGTTCCTCACCCAGATAGAACGCGCGGAGCACGCTCGGATCGTTGATTGTCAACCAGTCTGGCAGGTAGCTCCAGAACAGTTCGCGCCACTCGTTTTCAGGCGTGCCGAAATAGAAGGCGTGAACGATAATTGAGACGAGCGGAAGGAACATGTCGTAGGACATGAATAGCAATGTGATTGACATTAACACATAGAGACTGATCAGTTCACCACCTGTCAGCGCGTGCTTCGCTGCGTATTTTTTAACAGCGATGTTGAACACCGCGATGACCAGTAGTGTAAAAACAACACTATAGAAAGGTGCCATCAACGTTGGGAAAGTGTATCGGAGGGCTTCACATTCAATATGCCACTTGTAGATGAACGGCAAGAGGAGCAACGATATGAGTACGGTCCGCACGGTGATTTTTTCATGATTTGGCGTATCCATAGGCGAACGTAATAGAGACATAATGCGGGTTCGGATGACTGGGTAGTCAATAAAAGGGCTTGGTGTGTGGTTTCAGAAAAGTGAACCGTCTCTTTATATTTTACGTTTATTTAGGTAAAAATTCAAGAAAATCCGTTATGTTGTTAGAAGCATTCAGCTATCGGTACTCAGTGCGGCGACTATGTCGCCTTTCAGTTGTCAGAATTAGGATTTGCAGGATTACAGAGGAATCACGTGGTTGATGGACAGTTTTTACGTACTGACAACTGTTAACTGACTGCTGATAGCCAATAGTCAGAGAGGACATTTGATCATGGAAATCACACAAATTGAAGCGTTCGCGCTCCGATTCCAAACCGGGAAACCATCAGAACAACAGGGAGACAATTATTACTTGCCGGATGAGGGGTGGCGTTGCATCTACGCACGCCATCACGAAACAATGGTCGTGCGAATCACTACATCAGATGGCATTGTCGGCTACGGCGAAGGACAAAGTCCTGTTTCACCCCGCACCTCAAAAACAATCGTAGAAGATTTGTGTCGTCCGATACTGATAGGAAAAGACCCGTTTGACGTAGAATATCTTTGGCAACGCATGTTCACAGCGATGCGCGAGCGTGGACACTACACAGGTTTTTTTATTGATGCACTCGCTGGCTGTGATATCGCACTCTGGGACATCATCGGGCAAGCGACTGAGAGACCAGTCCACAAAGTACTTGGCGGCAGGTATCGGGACCGGATTCCTTTGTATGCTGGTATCGGAGGAAATGTACCTGAATCCGCTGCAGCGCAGGCGGCTGAATATGTTTCACAAGGTTATGGTGGGTTGAAGATTCACGCAACAAGCAGCCGTCCAGAGATTTTGGAGATCGTCGCCGCCGTGCGTGAGCGGGTGGGTCCACAAATCAAGTTGATGGTAGATGTTCATACGCAGTACAGTATCCCGGACGCTATTCTGCTCGGACGCGGGCTTGAAAAACTGGACGTGATGTGGTTAGAGTCGCCCACAGTACCCGAGGATATCCCCGGACAAGCAGCATTGGCACAGGCATTGGATATGTCAGTCGCTATCGGGGAGTGGACACGCACCCGTTTTGAATTGAGGGAAGTATTTGAACGCCGCGCCTGCGACATCACCATGCCCGATATCGCACGCACAGGACTCACAGAAGGCAAACGCATTGCCAGCCTTGCCGATACCTATAACATTCCTGTAACACCCCACATCGGCGGCGGTGGTATCCTCTCAATTGCCGCGACGATCCAATTTTCCGCAACGATTCCGAACTTCCTTATCATGGAGCATTCACCCGGCGCGTATGAGATGAAGGGGCAAATCACCACGCGAAAACCGACAGTCCAAGACGGAGCATTCATCCTTGACGATACCCCCGGCATCGGCGTTACTATTAATACAGAAGCATTAGAAGCCTTTGCGATAGAGGCTTAAAACGGCTGGTTCGGTAATTCTAAGCGTTTTGGAAATCTTGCCAATCGATTCCCAATTGGCGGACAGCCGTACGAATCGTTCCAAATTTCAGGTCACGTCTACCCCAATCTGGAACAATAGTGCCTTGGTGGGTGTTTGGATTAAACCATTTTCGATGCGACCCACTGCCTCTTCTCTTTCGTTCTTGACAACCAAGGGCTGTTAGTCTTCGGGTAACTTCTCGATAGGTCACGGTGCCGATACTACCGTTTCTAACCACACAGGGCTCTTTGCGTCAGGAATCTGGGTGTTTTCTGGTAATGAACGTCCCATATCCTGGTATAGCTCAATGACAGCAGCAAGGGCATCCTGGGTGTTTTCTAATGCTTCGTTTAACGAATCCCCCTCGGTGACGAACTCAGGCAATAGAGGAGAGGTTACTGTGTATCCACCTTCAGGTTGTGGCGTTAACAGAAGTGGTATTTTGTATTCCATCAAAAGTGCTCCATTTCAATAGCCTTTGTTTTTGTCTACAACGTTGGTGAGCGGTTCGCCGTTCACATATTTGCGCATATTCTCAATAAACAGTTCCATCGCACGTTTGGCGATGTTCTGCGATGCGCCCGCGGTATGGGACGTTAAGATCACATTCGGTAGCGTCCACAACGGATTGTCTTCTGGACACGGTTCGGTGTAAGTGACATCCAATCCCGCACCCGCCACTCTTCCGCTTTCCAGCGCGGCAATCAAGGCAGCCTCGTCAACCACCTTACCGCGACTGACATTGATGAAGTAACTTCCCTCTGGCAAGGCATCGAATTCTGACTGGGATAACAACTTGTGGGTTTCTGGCGTGATTGGACAACATACTGTGAGGACATCGCAGCGGGATAGAAACTCTGGTAGCCAATCGAGTTGTCCTAATTCGTCAACGGTGTCCGGCTTTTCCATCGGTTCTGGATCGACTGCGATCACGTTGAAATCAAACGCTTTGGCGCGTTGGGCGACTGCCCTACCGATACCGCCGAGTCCGAGAACCCCCATCGTCATTCCTGATACTTCAACGCACGGCAGCCATTTCCACTCTTTCTCTCGCATCAAATCGAGTTGCGTGTTGATGCCGCGTGTCAGGGCAAGTAGCAGCGCGAACGCATGTTCAGCGAGTTGCGGTCCGTACAATCTTCTGCTGTTCACCAAAGTGATCGGACTCTCCTTAAA
>VXXH01000241.1 GCA_009835515.1 Candidatus Poribacteria bacterium | reverse complement strand
AGCACATACCGATGGTGGTGGAAATACCTTGATTCTGACAGGTATCACCCCATCTACGATCTATCCACCCGGCAATGCGAAACCTGATGGTTCGATTCTCGAAGAATTTCTGGATGCCGGTAATACGATTTTCAATACGGGTGAATATACCTTTTATACATCGGAAGGCCCCGCAGAAACGAACGGACAAAATGGATTACCCAATATCATTGATGTTCCAGAAGCCTTCGTGTGGCAGGCCAGAGGACCGGACGCTTGGCAGCCCAATCCAGTTGAAATGACTCCGACACAGGAGGGCAAAGACCATATACCGAGTCTGAAAAAGTATAATACCTCTTATCCGTTCCACATGGAGGATTACGAGAAAACGCCGTGGAAGTTAGATATCGCGCTCGCTGAAAATAAGGATGAGGATTATCGGGTTGACCCTGCTGTGATATTCAACGAAGACACCGGCGGCCGCCTCGGTATCTTCGTTCAGGCCTATGTCGGCGATGTCCCACATCCCGGGGTTTCATGGAGCGATATTATGGGTGAGTTCATTGTTAACTACTATCTGCCAGAGGTTCTATCCGTTGAACCGACAGGTAAATTAACCACAACTTGGGGAGAACTAAAGTCCCCATATTGAAAAATTGGAGGGAAATGAGGTGTTGCCCCTGATAGTATGCGAATAATGTTTTTTAGGTGGTTTCCCTCAAAAAAAAAGATGAGACAATTTGTTTGTTTTTTCGCAGTGGCAGTATTCTTGATGAGTTGTCTGCTCGCGCATGCAGCGGATCCAGACAAAGATTTACTGATCTACATACCTTTTGATGAAGGAAAAGGCGATAAGGCTGGCGATGTCGGACCTAACGGTTTCACGGGCGACATCAAAAATGCAAAATGGGTTGAGGGGGTTGTCGGACAAGCACTCCATTTTAACAATGGAAGTGTTAACTTCGACCCACTCAAGATTGATCAACCCAAGGAAATGACGATTGAGTTTTGGTTCAAACCCGACGAGAAAATTGAGGGTGGTAACCGCATCGATCTGCTATATCGTTTGAATGGTGGCGGACGACCTCACATTACATTTAACCGTGGCGGCGTATTATTCGGGTTCTACTTTGCGACGCAAGGCGTAGAATTACAGGCAGTTACGAATTATGACGCGTTTGAACCGGAATGGTACTACTTTGTCGGGTCACAGAGTAAACAGATAACATGGATGTATATTAATGGAGAGCTTGATGCCGAGGCGAAAGCCGGTGGAGATGCACGTATGGATTTCGGCACCGAGGGTATGTGCATCGCAGCGAGTCAAGGCAACGGCAATTTCTTCAACGGTATCATTGATGAGTTTAAGATGTGGAGTGTTGCTCTCACGGAGGAGGAGGTCAAAGCCAACATGGAAAAAGCCCTCGCCGTGGAAGCGGATGGAAAGTTGACCACGACTTGGGGGAAACTCAAGTCTGCGGCTAAATAGTCATTAGCCGTCAGCGGTCAGCAATCAGGGAAGAAAAAAGGCGTTCTGTAATGCTTGCGTCTTTACTGACTGCTGAAAGCCGATGGCTGATAGCCATTAAAAAACTGAAATATGGAGGGGCCGGCTTGCTGAACGCCCCTCCGCATCCACACAAGTAATCACGTGTTCCCCTTTGATAGGGGTTAACCAGTACGACTGTTCTGCATTTCCCTTAAAAATCAATTCACCATCCAGAAACCAGAATAACTCCTGTGTCCGATTGGACGCTGAGGCTGATAATTGTATTTTTTGCTGCGCCAATGGGACCCCATCCCGTATGTAGTACACAGTGTCTTCTGTGGGGGATAGGATGACCGGGGCAGTCCCTGCAATTGTGCCTGTACACAAAGGGTTGTGTGCTGGAAGCACTGGCATAGCAAATCCATTTTTTACAAGCCAAGTCGCCGCCTCGGCAGGCCATTCTTCAAATATTTTTGTCTGTACGTTTGTGTCATGTTGATGAGGCGCGTCCTGAGAACGGTTTTCTTTTCTCGTCGGCAGATTCCGGCAGTGGGAACAGAGACTGTATCCAGTAACTTCATCAACATAGATGCGTTTGTGAATCACGCAGGCTTTAACAGGCGAAATGCCGGGGATATATACATCGTTTTTACGAGTAGGGCAGTGTGGGGACGGCGGGGCACCTGTGAGTGCACAGACCTCTCGCGTCTTGAGTTGTTCAGGCGTTGTATACCAACGGTGTGTATCTTGTCCTGTGAGTGCTGTGAAGAGTGCGAACAGAACAGGCGTTGCTGCGTCTGTCCCGCTCAACATCGGAGCACCTTTTCCGTCAAAATTGCCGAGCCACACACCGATTGTTAATTTTGGCGAATACCCGATACACCACGCGTCTCGATGTCCATAAGAGGTACCAGTTTTCCATGCAATCTTCGATAGATTCATGGTCATTTCAAAGGCTTCTGGATTTTTGACAGTGTTGACCGGCAGTTGTGAGGTTGTTAGCATCTCCGTTATAATGAAACTCGTCTCTTCTCGGAGTAAACGTTGTGAATAGCCTTCAGCCTTCAGCCATCCGTTTTCATCAAGAAGATTTTCTGATTGCTGACCGCTAATAACTATTTGGTAAGGCGCGAATTCTCCCATATTTGCCAGTCCCGCGTAAAGTGTTGTCAACTCAAGTAGATTCACTTCACAGCCACCGAGAACCATAGAGAGCCCATACTTTTTGGCAGGTGCGAGTGTAGAGATACCTGCTCGTTTCAGAAAAGCGTGCAGGGTTCTATTTTTCAGCCGCGCATGAAGATTCACAGCAGGGACATTGAGGGAGCGGGCAAGTGCCTGACGAGCGGTAACATAACCGTTATACGTGCTATCATAGTTCACCGGCTCATATCCGCTGTATGTAACAGGGACATCAAAGAGCAGTGTTTCTGGTGTAATCAAGCCTTGTTCGATGCCAAGGGCGTAGACGAAAGGTTTAAGTGTGGAACCTGGAGAACGCGGGGCGAGTGTGCCGTTTATCTGACCCAAGGCACGCTGATCGAAAAAATCGTGAGAACCGACCATTGCCAAGACTTGGCGACTTTGGGTGTCCATAACGACGATGGCACCTGTGCTTGCGGTATGGGATTGCAAGCGACGGGAGTTCGCACCAGCAGCGGACGCATTCAGGTATTCGCGAAGGATACGCACTGCCGTTTCTTGGACCTTCGTGTCTATTGTCGTGTATATCCTGCCATCTGCTGCCCCTTTCCAGTAACGGGTGGGGACCCCGGTTTCTGTGTTCCATCGGTTTCCCTTAACTAACAGGCGCGAGAGATGTGGTGCTTTGAATGGGAGCGGGTAACGTTTTGTCGGTATAGGTTCTCGCAATGCCTCTTGCCACTGCTGTTCGGAAATCTGTCGGCGTGCGCGGAGGCGGTTCAGCACTTTTGCGCGCGCATGCCGGGCATTTTCTGGAAATCTGTCTGGACGTAAACGTTCTGGTGCGTTCGGAATGGCAGCAAGGAGAGCCGCCTCACCGAGACTTATTGCGTGCTGCGGTTTGTTGAAATAAAACCGGGATGCTGCCCCGGTTCCAACGATATTCCCACCGTAGGGAAGCATGTTAAAGTAAAAGTTTAGGATCTCAGATTTAGAATATGCCAGTTCAAGTTGGATTGCACGGAACATTTCAATCAGTTTGTTCGGAACAGTTCGTGCTTTCGGTTCCATCAGTCGGGCAAGCTGCATGGTGATGGTTGAACCACCGCGCACAACCTCTCCGGCTTTGACATTATCATAGAGGGCGGTTGCCATAGACACCGGATTGATCCCGCAGTGGTAGTAAAACCATCTGTCCTCTGCTGTTAGCATTGCTTCGTGTAGCCAAGGGCTTTCAGTTTTCGGTTTTCGGTTATCAGGTAAAGCGGGATCCTGTCCGACCAAATCACCTCTTAACTGACTACTGCTGACTGCTGACTGATGACTAAAACGCCACATACCATCCTCAGCTAAGAACGCGCGAAGCCATTCTCCGTTCCGATCTAAGACGATTCGAGAGGCTGGTGGGTGGAGACGTGCTTTGGGCAGCGGGAAACACCAATTCATGATCGTAAAAAGGACAATAATAGAGAGCGGCAAAATAACCATCAGGGAAATAGTTATCAGTTGTCGGTACGATTTTTTCTGCGAAAAAATCTTTCGGTTTTCAGTTAAAGAGGTTTGCTGTTGCTTGAACAGTGGCTTTAACTGCGCGAAAAATTCTCTTAACTGATAACTGATAACTGATAACTGACAACTGTTTTTCATTGCTCTGCAACCACTTGGATACTCATACTACCCGTTACAGCAGATTTTGTCGGATCGTACATCGCTTCCGCTGCGATGGGTGGTAAAGTAAATTCACCTTGTGTAACTGCCCTTAGCGCGTAATAGAATTTACGTTCGCGTTGGCGCGGGAACGTGCCGAAGAAGATAAGACGATCGTCGCGAATATCAATATAGTCGGGTTTGAAACCTTGCGCTTTCAGCCATGGAATGCCTGATCGGGACTCCAGACGCGGGTTCTCAATCTCAAAACCTGTTGGCAACATATCGACGACGACGACGTTTTCCAGATTCGCCGTCAGAGCTTTAACTGTTATCTCCGCGACGATTAAGTCGCCGTGTACAAATGTGCCTGTGAGACTTTCACCATCTTTGTTAAAATAGCGACGGCGGACCTGTAATTCACGTTCATATTCTTCAATAAACGAATCGCGTTGGATGCCAAACGCACTCCAGTAATAGTAGCAACTCCCTTCGCCTTCGATGGTGAGTTGTATGCGCGCACCGTCCCATGCTTCATCGGTATAGCGCGTCTCGGTCGCGTCAAAGTCTGCGAAGTGTTCACCGTTGAGTTTGAGAGTGCCACTGTAATTCCGATCTGCCTGTTTCTTCATAATTTTACCGAGGGCAAGGAACGCGAAGGCATTATCTTGTGTTGTCCGCCATCGGTTTCCGTCGGAGGCTGCCTCACTCAGATTCTTAACGAGCATCGGAATAGATGGATGGTTTTCGTTAACTTCAGCAAGCACATCCAACATAATCGCTTGGGCGCGAATAGGTGAGTTAAATGTCCCCCCGGTTTCCCATCCCGGGTTACTTTTACCATTAAAACTTGGCGATACCGATACAGGTAACATCGAAAGAGCTGTTTCCAGTTCGCCGCTGAGGGCAAACGCCCCAGCGAGTTGAAAGTGACTGTAATCACTGAGACCGCTCGCACCTCTGTTTTTCAGATAGTGCATCGTGCCACGATCGGGTTGTCCAGCAGCTGCCAAGACATAAGAGGCATAGGTCGCGAGCACGATGTTTGCTTTTACCTGTTTAGCATTATTGTTGCCTTCTATATCAGGTGAAAATTTTGCCCGTGTTCTTAAACCTTTCAGCATCGCATCGTAAACACGGTCAGCTACCTCGTAACCGGCTTTTCGGGCTTCAACGAGAAAATGGGACGCGTAGATACTGCTCCACGGATTCGCGTAAGTGCCGCCGGGCCAGTATGAAAAATCATTGTTCGACATCAGCATACTTTCAAGTTTTGTGATACCCGATGTGATATAGTAATCCACCGAATCTTCTGCTGCCAGCATCGGTTCGACACTTCGTGCCAGATCGCTGAAATAGAGCAAGGGGAAAACCTTACTGGTTGTCTGCTCCAGACATCCGTGTGGGTAGCGGACAAGATAGCGGAGGCTATCCGAAAACGCAATATTGGGAAACGGTGATAGTGTCAAACTAAACTCCGAGGAGTTTGCTATTAGGTTTGCGGGGAGAATAAAATCGACCGATTTACCCGCATGTACCACCCCGTGCCCTGTTTTTGTGACCGGCGGCGCGACAGATCGCATCGGCAATTTCACGTCTATTTGCGTTGTTTCAGTGTTACCTTCTGCGGATAGATTAAAATCTACTTTTCCTATTGCATCCTGAGCACGAATGTCGAAAAAGACCTGTGCCTCTGCGCCTGCCTCAACTTTTTTATCAACGCTGAGTTCGTGCAGCAGCGGTTCCGTTTTTGATGGTTGTGATGGATTTTCTGGTGTCTTTTCAGTCATCGTATCAGAAGGATTGGAGGCACTCGCTGACAGTAGTTGCACGTCCCCCGATGCTTGCAATTTGACGGTGAATTCTCCATCCTCACCTGTGCCATTAAAAAGGGTGACTGGGACACGGATCTTATCACCGCCTGCGAGGAAGCGTGGGAAAGTCGGTGTTAGGACAATAGGTTCACGGACAGTCAAGTACGCTGCCGTCGCACCGTAATCTGCTCCGGCGAAAGCGACTGCCATCAACCTCAATTTCCCATTGAACTGTGGAATCTTGAATTGGACAGTACCGCGTCCGTTTCCATCGGTTTGTACGAATCCTGACCAAAGTGAAACCGGTTTTACACGCCTGATACTGCTCGTATTAAGCCGCTTCCTTCCCAGTCCGCGTACGCTTGCTCCATCACCGCCCGTACTTGAATTGTCGGTGACATCCGCGATTTCAGGTAGAATCCCACTATACAGATCAAAGGCGCGCGTCTTCAACCCGCGTTGTTGATAGAAAAAGTCGTGAGGGTTAGGTGTTTGGAAGTCGGTTAACGCGAGGATTCCCTCATCAACAGCTGCTACACAGACATCATATTTCTGCCAGGAGCGTCTGCCGTGGACCTCGAACGCGATGTTTATTTCGCTGTTTGGATGAACAACTGCCTCAGATTGGCTATCGGAAACCATCAGCCCTCGGTTATCGGTAAGAAGTGTTCGTTCTTGCTGATCGCTATCAGGCTTGAGCGACATTTCGATTGAGAGTCGTCTCCGCGTTGCATCTATTTTCAAAGGAATCACACCAAACGCGCGTGCCGGGAGAAGCGATTTGTTGTCTGGTTGTGGGGCCGTATCCATCGGGACGGCTCGGGTCAGCGTTGCTGAGAGGTACACGTTCGGTTTATAACCTTCACGGACCGGAATTGACAAAGTTGCTGTATTTTCCTTCATTACTATTGTCCGGTGACTGAGCACTCGTTCTCGTTCGACAGTGAGCAGGAGTGTACCCGGGAATGGTGCCTTGATATTCAGTTTTGCTGTCTGTCCCGGACGATAGGCAGGCTTGTCAAGCACCAAATCCAATCGAGTAGGGTGTTCCATAGAGACCGGGGTGTTTCTCCATCCACTCACGTAGAATCCTATTTCCGCTGTTGCTGTTGATTCGATGTCCTCGAGGCGAACGCGGTATTCACCATAGCCTGTAGGGGTGAATGTCGCTGTTTGTGCTGTTTTCGCCGAGGTGAGTGCGTATGTTTTCACCTCTGTCATCTGCGGTTCAGAGACGTACGCGTAACGTCCTGCCGCGTTTTGCCGAAGTATCGTGTTCCAATGGACTTTGTGGAGGCTTAGTTTTAAGGCTCTACCGGGTGTAACTGCCATTGTATTGTCAACGGCTACGTAATTGAAGCGAAGCGGTTGGTTGATTTTGATCTCTCCAGTAGTTGTCCGCCGAACCCCCACATAATGTGAGTACGGATGGATAACAACTCGGTGTGAAGCAGTGACGGCTCTGCCGCCGACCTCGCTGACGGTTGCTGTTAGAATACCATTGAGTAAAGACGGTGCTTTCAATGTTGCAGGGACAGTGAATTGGTAACGTGCTTTACCCTCTGCATCGGTTTTGGCTTCTCCTAATTCAATCCGTTGGCTCTCAAATTGCTTAGTATTGCCGAAGACGAAGGAACGCCACTTTGTCGCATCTGTACCTGGTGGTAAGGTGTCGTCAGAAACGACAAACGGTACTGTTGTTAGTTGACATGAAGCCTGAACTTTCCGTCCTACGGCTGGGGGACCGAACAGATTCATTGCATTTACTTCAATATTAAGTTCGTCTCCAAGTTTATAAGAGGATTTATCAACAGTTATGGCAACTTTCATCCGGTCTGGCATGAATTCCTCAACCTGAAATTGCACGCTTCCAACGACTCGATCGGCAATTTGCATCTTAGCAATATAGTTACCTGTTAACGCGTAGTCAGGAATCGGAATTTTCACTTCACAGGCACCACTTTTGTTAGTTTGCTGCCTTAATTCTCGTATGATCCTGCCATCTGGTGAGAGGACTTCAATGCGTGTGGGAAGCGGTTTGGGGGTCACCTGCTTCGGGCCCCGGACAACACCAGCGAGTTGTACAGTCTCACCGGGTCGATAAACGCCCCTGCTTGTGTAGAGAAAGGCTTCATAACCTTTTTGCAAATAGGCAGGTCCTGCGATGTCAAAGTCTGCTGTTGCAATTTCATGCCTGTCTAATTGGATAAAGGCGAGATCGTCACGTTTCGCGACCGTAATCATAAACGGTATGAAGTCTTCTGTCTTCTCTGCGATCTCAGTGAACTCCGCAAATCCTGCCCAGTTGGTTGTACCGCTGAGCAGCGTCTGGTTGTTGTCGCTGATGAGTTGGACACGCGCTGCTGGCACCGGTGCGCCAGTAGCAATAGATTTCACCCAAACGTATAAATTATCTCCCGCGCGTTTCGCACTGATCCCCAAATCTGTGATGAGCACCCATTGATGTGTTCTGTCCCACTGCCTATCAGCGTTTTGCGCCACAATCTTGAAGATACCGACATGTTCATCCGCGAGATAATCCTCTAACGAGATCGGTGTCGTTACCTCTTCGTTCAATTGAGGCGATATATCAAGCACTTCCGAATGAATAGGTTTGCCTAAATTCCGACTCCATCGGCTCCATCTATCTAATTTTGATACATAGATGAGATTGTTCGCAAAAACTTTCTCAATATTGAGTTTTACACCTTTAACGTTAATCGTTGTAAGTCCAAGATTTAGGTGCCCTTTTCTCGCGAGAAAGAAGCCGTCACCAAGGAACCGTAGCTGCGGGCGGAGGTCAGGGATTTTCAGTCTTGTCATATAGTCCCCTTTTAAAACCGCATCGTTTCGTGCTGTCAAACCGCGCCGAATTTTTAGTGTATAGGTGGTACGCCGCTTAAAATTACCGTGGATTCTAATGTTCCGATAATTGGATGTCACTTGATAATCGACTGTGGGTGTAACTTCAAGATAAGGTTCAACCGTAGTGCTGAGTACTGGTGCGTTAAAACTGACTGAAATATAAGGGGTCCCGTCACTTTCTCGAACGTCTGAATATGTTACACCGAGGGTGCCTCTACCACGCAGTATAACAGGTGTAACGTTTACTTTTTCCAGACCGATTTCCCCTCCTGTACATTTAAATCCCTGTTCAATTTTGACTTTTATTTCTTGGTTTACGTCGCTGCGTTTTATCCGTTTCGTCTCGAATGTTATTGTCCGCGCTGTCACCGTGTTGGTTTCAATCTGATAGGGGATTTCTGTGCCATCGTTGAGTTCAATGGAGAGATGCGCCTTTAAATCGGCGGTCGTTACTGGATAATTAAATGTGATTGTGCCGAAACCTATTGCGTGTTCACGTGACTCGTCAGTGTTAAATTCCATGCGTGCCTGCTGAACTGCGAAAGGTTCTGTGGCGAATTTAAACTCTTTTTGTCCGGTGAGTTGGAATACTTCAGATGGATTGATTTCGGATGTGAGTTTGACAGTATATTGTGCAGCGGGTGCTAACGGGGCATCTAAAAAGAAACCTATTCTATCGGGTGCTACCCAGCGAGCAGTGCCTTGAACGGCTGGTGTAAACCGAAGGGCTTCCGCTGGAACTTCGGTCCCGACACGCGATTTATCAACGATTCCCTCAGAAAACGTAATCGAAAAATCGGTCCATTCGGGGACTTCTCCTTGTGGTGCGAAAGTGTTAACGCTGTATCGCGTTTTGGCACTCATGTTTCCCCGCACAATATAGAAAAGGCAGGCACCAAGGAGGAGCGTCATCAATCCTATGACCCCGATTAAACT
>VXXH01000369.1 GCA_009835515.1 Candidatus Poribacteria bacterium | reverse complement strand
TTTACGTTTTTTCACAGATTCGCGAGCACTGCTCGCTCCTACAGAAGAGTTCGTACATATGTATATAATGTGAATATATAAAACTGAATGTCTCTGCATCAAAGCGGAATATCCCTTGATTTCCAGTATAATTTGCGGTAGACTCTAAGCCAGAAGTAGGAACGGACATCTCTATGGATACCCCTGAAAACGTCAATAAAGAAATCTATCGCCTCGCTCTTCCGAATATCGTCAGCAATTTTTCTATCCCGCTTCTGGGTGCGGTGGATACCGCATTGATGGGACGGTTGGAATCCGAACACTATCTCGGTGCCGTTGGTATCGGTGGTATTATCTTCAGTTTTATCTATTGGGGGTTCGGGTTTCTCAGAATGACGACGACAGGATTGACGGCGCAAGCCTTCGGAGAAAAAGACCTCCCCGAATGCGGACGCTTGCTACTCAGGGCGATATGCATCGGGATCACGGCAAGCCTACTGCTCCTTATCTTCCAATGGCAGCTTGCGGATGTCAGTTTCCGACTCATTCATACAAGCCCAGAAGTGGAACACCTTGCGCGGACCTATTTCCATATTCGCATCTATGCTGCGCCTGCTACATTGTGCCTGCACGCCTTTCACGGTGTCTTTTTGGGGTTACAGAATGCCCGTTATCCTATGCTATTGACGATTGTGGTGAATCTTGTCAACGTCGCTCTGAATCTGGTATTTGTGCGGTTGCTTGGTATGAAGGTAGCAGGTGTTGCTTTGGCGACTGTCATTGCGCAGTATGTCGGATTGTTTTTAGCAGTCCTACTCTTTTCGAGGTACTATCGAGGTATTTTGAGAAGATGGCGTTTCCGAGAGGTGTTGGCACTTTCCAGACTCAAGCGATTTCTTAACATTAGCGGCGATATCTTCATCAGAACCTGTCTTCTTGTGTTTAGCCATGCTGTTTTCACAGCGAAATCCGCTGTTTTGAGTGATACTGTCCTTGCTATCAACACAATCCTCCTTCAGTTTATCAATCTCTCATCCTACGCGATTGATGGGCTCGCTTTTGCAGCGGAAAGCCTAATCGGTAAGTACAAAGGGGCACAAGATATGCTGAATTTGAAACGAACAACGCGCCAGGTCTTCTTCTGGTCATTTCTGTTCGGTGGCGTAATTATGTTAATTTTCGTGTTATTTGGAGAGCCGCTGCTACATCTCTTTACAAATCAGGTGCCGCTTATCGAGCAGTCAAAACCGTATCTTATCTGGATAATTGTCGCGCCTGTTGTCAACGTCGCTGCCTATATCTGGGACGGTATTTTTCTGGGCGCAACTGCTTCTAAGGCACTGCGAAATTCTGTGATTGTGTCAACACTCCTTTTTTTAAGTGCTGTATACTTGCTCATGCCTTTTGGGAACCACGGCTTGTGGGGTGCATTGACGCTGCTTCTGATTGCCCGCGGTGTGTCGCTAACAGTATTGGCACCGAAATACCTGTTTAAAGCAGCAGATCCTGAGTAGTCAGTCCACCTTATAAAGAGGTATAGCGAAACCCAACAAAATCGTTGGGTTTCACTGACGCACCTTGCGTGAATATCGGACGTTTAGCGGTCAAAAAATCGGTAATTTCGGTATTTGAACCCCCTAAATCCCCCTTATCAGGGGGACTTTAAGAGGAAATGCGCAGGGCATTCAATTGTCCGTTTTTGATGTCCTTTTCGCAGTAATAACACTTAATTTATGTTATGTATTATGAAAAAACGCTGAAATTTTCGCAGCATTTCGCAGCATTTCGCAGCGTTTCGCACCGGATCCTGCAAAAAAAGACATCCAATCCAATAATTTCTTAAAATTGAATGGCACTGATCAGAAGATTGACATCGGTTGAAATTTGGGGTATAATAGTTTGTGTAAGTTAAACCAACGAGAACAGATTATCGAAATAAGGAGACTCATCCAGATGGCTGCGATGAAATGTGGTAGGTGCGGTTCCGAGAAGATTATGCCCAATTTGCGGATTCGCGATCGCTACGAGGCAGGTGTAGGACAAGATTTGGAAGTTGAGGTACAGGGGAACCCTGATGCCTTGATTTTCAAACAGGCTCACAGAGAGGCACTAAGAGCAACTGTCTGTGGTGAGTGCGGCAATGTGGGTCTCTCTATTGAAAATCCACAACGGTTATGGAAAATCTACGCTGAACGAGAGAATTCGTAGAATGGACTTTTGCACCGGTTTGATGGTTGACGTTCCAGCGCGGTCATAAACCGCACCCACATATTTAGGGAGGAGAGATGGAATCAAGCGAACCGGACTTCAAACGTTTGGTCTTTATTATCATTGATGGCGCACCCTACGAAATCTTTAAAGCATTGATTGAAAACGGTGACCTGCCAAACATCAAGAAGTACGTCGTAGATCGCGGTAGTCTGAACAAAGGGGTTTCTGCCTTCCCTTCAACAACGGGACCTGCCTTTATCCCATTTTTTATGGGGTTGTATCCGGGGACAGCTAATATCCCGGGGATTCGGTGGCTATCCAAATCAAATTTCCAACTCCCACACCGCTTCAAACGACCCGGTATCTGCAGTTATATGGGGCTTGATGGACTGCGTTTTGAAGCCGACTTGCCCCCTAATTCTCCTACCTTATTTAATTTCTTCTCACCCGTAAGTAACATCTACAACCTACTTGCTCGCGGGTGTCCACCCGCTAAAAATTTGACGCGCTGGATTAAACCGTTTCTCTATACCTACGCCCATTTTTCGCATCGATGGCGGTTCGTCAACCGGATTGCAATTCGCCAGTTACACAAAGCCGCTGAAGCAGGTGACCAGTTTATCACGTGCCTTTTTCCCGCAGTCGATACTTTTTCTCACCTCACAGAGATACAATCGCCACAGGTGCTTCAGACTTACCGAGAGATAGACGCTGCGGTTGGTAAACTTGTTGACATTTTGCAAAAGGCGAATACGCTTGAAGAGACGCTTATTCTGGTTACCAGCGACCACGGGATGAGCGACACACACACGCACATTGATATTCCACAGCATTTAGATGATGGCGGTTGGCGGTGTTTGCACTATCCCAAAGTTTGGCGACAAGACACCGTATCCGCCAGCATGGTCTCAGGAAACGGGATGACGCATCTCTATTTTAAAAACAGTTCGGTTAAAAAAGGATGGGGCGAACGAGCACCTTTCGAGAAACTCTACCGAATGGGTGTCATTGGTTCTCTGATTGAGCTGGAAGGGTTGGGGTTCGTCGCGGGACAGAGTGAAACAGGAGATATCATCGTCCAAAGCCGAACTGGACAAGGGAAAATCTCTTGTCACTCACTGGGTACGGATCACGGAAACCCACAAAATGTAGCGAATTCTATTGAATGTGCAGACGCGCTACGTTTCTCTTACGAATTTGCTGGAACAGACCCGCTCGGATACGGTGTCCTCTACAAAAATCTCTCCTCACGAGAAGCACTTCGGGAAACTTACGACAGTTCGTATCCAGACGGTATCGTCCAATTGTGGCAGATTTTCAACAGTGAACGGACCGGTGACCTTATCTTAAGTGCTGAGAGCGGTTACGATTTACGCGCCCGTTATGAAATACCAAAACATCACGCCACCCACGGTGCATTAATTGCGGAGCACATGCACATCCCGCTTGCGACGAATTACCCAATGGCAGAGCAGTGTATCCGTTCTGTTGATGTCTTTCCAACGGTGTTGCGCCTGTGCGGGCACAATGTCGCTGGGCATCGCATTGATGGAAGGGTTGTCAAATAATATTTTTCCTTACTTAAGAACTCCACTTTTTTGCAGAATTATGTACGCTTTTACCGCCAAGTCGCGTCATTATATATCAAATGAAGCACTTTCCGCGTAGAGGTATTCGATGAGAAACGACAACACTGAATTGATTCAGCGTATCCTTAAAGGCGATGACGCTGCTTTTGCGTGTTTGGTTGGAAAGTACCAAAAGCGAGTGCACGCGCTTGCATGGCGGAAAATCGGTGATTTCCATATCGCTGAAGATATTACGCAGGAGACGTTTCTACAGGTCTATCGGAAATTGGCAACGCTGAAAAATCCAAACCAGTTTCCGGGATGGCTTTATGTTATCACCAATCGCTGCTGTCTCGCGTGGCTCCGTAAGAAACGGATGCAAACGCAACCTTTGGAGGAGGTAGACATAACAATGATAGAGAAAACTTCCTATTCCAGACATGTTGCTGAAGAGCAGGCGGAAAGTGCAGCGGCAGCCAAACGCGAATTGGTCAAAAACTTACTGTCAAAGTTGAAGGAGAGCGATCGAACTGTTATCACCCTCTATTACTTCGGTGAAATGACATACGCAGAGATAGGCGAGTTTTTAGGTGTGTCCGCGGATACAGTTCGGATACGAGTTCGTCGTGCGCTGCAACGCTTAAAGAAGCATGAACTGCTGATTCAAGAGGCACTCGGCAGTTTCCAACTGTCTCCTACTTTAACAGAAAACATTATGCGCGAGATTCCGCGTATCAAACCTCTACCGCCTACTGGCGTGAAGCCACCGATAGTCCCTTGGGCAATCGCCACGTCGACCATTGTTCTCGTTGTAATGATGCTCGGAGCCAGCAACCGATACTTAGCACGTTTCCAGCAGCCCTACAGTTTTGATGCCACATCCGAAATGACCATAGAACTTATTGAAGCACCTATTGTGATAGACCTGCTCGCAAAACCAGATGTCCGAAATCAGGTGGGACGCTCTGGTAAAGAGATCGCTGCCGTTCCGCAAAATTCCGAGACGCTCGCAATAACGCAATCTCCAAACGAAACCCGCGTTCTCACTCAGGAAGTGCAACAGAAAAATATCGAAATTTGCACCCAAAATTTACTCGTAATCGGCAGTGCGATTCGTGCTTATCAGAAAGAACAGAGTGATCTTCCAGAGTGGCTCTCGGATCTTCACCCCAAATATCTGCCAGATGCAAACATCCTAATTTGCCCCGCAGATACAAGTGGGGGTAAAGCAGGCTATTTCCTGAATGTTGATCCGAAAATGCCAGTGAGTTACGGGTACGAGTTTAACCCTGAGTATCGAACGTACAAAAGTCGACAACGCTTGGTGTATGGTGATGCCATGCCACTTGTCCGTTGCCGACATCACGCAAATGATGATTTTCAGTGTCTGAACTTGAGTCTCTCTTCTAAGATTTATGAGTCAACTAATGTTTGGGAATACTCACCTCAAGATATGTATGGGAGTAGCGAAACAGCCATTACCACTTTAGAAGAAACACTTGAGAAACACCCAGATAATGTACATTTCTACGAACTGTATCCATTGCTTGTCAGTCTCTACATCGAAGTCGGGAACGAACCAGCAGTGGATGCGCTTATCGAACGTTTCAAATTAGTCATGAAACCCAATATCGCAGGTTATATTACGCTCTGTAATATGCTGCAGGTGATCGGACGTTATGAGGATATGCTTGCTGTTGTTAAGGCGGCTGAGCGTCAGAATCCAGGTAACATCTTTATTCCTGGGCTATTTGCCTACATCTATGAGAAATTAGGTGATACCGAACTTGCTAAATCCTATGAGAGCAACGCGGATCTGTTACACGGATTGATTGGGAAACCTGCCCCAGACTTTTCCGCTATTGATCTCAATGGGGATTCGATTGCACTGCAGGACTATCGTGGAAAAGTCGTCCTCCTCAACTTTTGGACGATGTGGTCCAGTCTTGGTCTTACAAAAATGCCCTATCTCAAAAAGGTATATGATACCTATAAAGATGAAGGCTTTGACATCATCGGGATCAGCCTTGATGATGATGAACCGAAATTCCGAAACTACATTCAAGAAAACGATATTCCGGGGCGACAGATTCTTGATAACGTGGCTGGCAAGAATTCGATCGCTCGGCAATATGCTATTCGAGGTATTCCAGCAACTCGTCTTATTGACAGAGAAGGTAAATTAATTACTTACGAAGCAAAAGGGATGGATTTGAAGAAATTCGTGGCAGAGGCTTTGAAAAATGAATCCAAGGATTAGCTTAACACGAGATTGAACTTCAAAAAAATACCTTTCGGCGCGGCACTGCCATAACTCGACTATGACAGCGTTAGCCTAATTGTAGCAGAAAACGCCTCTGTTTTGTGAATCTTTTAGGTGAGCCTCTATAGCAAAGGGAAGATTGCTATCTCTCCAACGTTTGACTTTATCGGCAATTTCCGATCACCGCCTCTGAGAGAGGTGAACAATATGTTACGGTTTACTATCCAGTCGATGGTTCCAAGGCTGTTTCGCGTTCTTTGTGCTTGTTGTCGGCGGTAGCCTGCTGTATTCCTGGCACGTTATCCGGACGACAGAAAGCGACATGGCACGACCGATTTACGCAGGTACTTGAGAAACCGAGCGAGACACGCCCCGCAGAAAAGGTGATCGCACCGACAGCGAACGAGTCTCCGGGTCTTGTGAACACGCCCGATGAAACAACGGACATACCGATGAGTTTCTTGACTGGACACCGCAACTTTAGCATGAAGCTGTTTTAATTTTTACAACTAAAAGAACCGCTCTCTAGGCTTAGGATCGATCAGTAAGTAGACATAATAGATGGATCAGCGTGATAAGCGAGAAGAAAAAGTGGAAACTGGTAAACTTGTTGAGAGGAATACATGATACTAACAACACTCATCCGCCGAGAGCTCCTTGACAATCTAATGACGTTCCGATTTGCAGCAGCTGTTCTCATTATGCTGCTGCTTGTTGTTGCAAGTACCATTGTGCTGATTAAGGATTATGATCGGCGGTTAGCAAGTTACAGTGCTGCTGTTAAATCGAATCACGAGCAAATGCAGGAAAGAGATACCTATTCGGGGATAAGTTGGGATGTTGTCCGTCCACCTAATCTGTTGAGTATTTTCAATGTTGGCTTGGATAAGCGGTTGAATAACGAAGTATTTGTATTTTATAGTTATGTGCCCACACTGTGGGATGGTCAGAAGTATGGATCAACGAATCCATTTCTGAATCTCTTCTCATCGATTGATATTACCTTTATCTTTGAGGTGGTTTTGAGCCTTATGGCACTTATTTTTGCCTACGATGCACTTGCCGGGGAGCGTGAGCGCGGCACATTGCGTCTTGTCCTAATGCATCCGGTGAGTCGTGCTAAAATCTTATTGGCGAAATACATTAGCGCAATGATATGTTTGCTGGTGCCGCTTTTGATAAGTCTTCTCTTAGTTGTGATATTGCTAATGACATCGTCCATTGTATCACTAAAGGTTGATGATTTTCTTCGTATTGGTGGGATTGTCTTGAGTTCAATTGTGTATCTTTCGGTTTTCTACCTCAGCGGTATGTTGATTTCAGTAATGGCCCGCAGAACAGGTACTGCGCTAATGCTTGCGATGTTTGTCTGGGGATTTTTGGTATTGGTATATCCGAATGTGATTCTTGTTGCGATTAATCCCGCGCAGCCTTCCCAAGACCGTCTGGAATCTGCTTTTAATCAGATTGAACAGATATGGGAGGCATTCGACCGAGAACGTAAGGACTACCTTGCCAATGATCCAATTCCAGGGGAAGATCCACATTTTGGTATAGTAGGGGAAGATCCGCATTTTGGTATGGTAGGTGGTTCAGGTTTCAACTATGAGCATTGGCATAAAATACAATCAACACTTCTATACACCTATCTTGCTGGTTCAAACATAGAGAAGCTTGATGATAAATTTGAAGCACGGGTGCCGCACGTGCAGAACTATTACCGCTTCACGGTGCCAAAGACCATCGACACCGCGGAACGTGCGTGGCTTGTGCGAAAACAGGTACTTGAATCTGTTTTCGTTCAGCCAGCGATAGTTGATCGCATCTTTTTGAGGTTCTCGCCAGTCGGGATGTATGACGCTGCGACGCAAGCGTGGGCGGGTACAGACCTATTTGGACTCAGAGATTTTTACGAGGCGACGCGAAAGTACCGGAGGACTGTGGTTGACTATCTCTACGATATAAACGCGTTCGGGGATCGACGGTGGTTTTCTGCTGACAAGGGATCGGTGGATTGGGAAAATTTTCCTCAGTTTTCTTTTCAGAGAAGTGGTGTGGATATAAATGCGATGCGAGCACTACCCGATTTACTCCTGCTGTTCATGATGAACTTAATTCTCTTTATAGTAATACTTTTGGTTTTCCAAAGGAGTAAAGTGTAAGATGGCTGTCAGTGATCAGCCATCAGTATGTAAGTAGGTACCTCTCACTTGAATACCACAAGGCTTCTTGTTGACTCCTAATTGCTGACAACCGAGAACTAAGATATGATTTGGCATATTACAAAACGTGAACTGTATGACAACCTTAATAGCCTCCGATTTGCACTTGCGACAGCATTGCTTTTCGTTTTGATGTTGATTAACGCGATGATCCATATCGAGGAACACCCTGTGCGTATGCAGAAATATCATGATGCTACCACAAAATCTCTAAATACCTTAAGATCTCGGACGGATTTATTTAGCATTGCGCAAGAAGGCCCCGGATATCTTTACAAAAAGCCGTCTCCACTCTATTTTTGTGCAGAAGGGGGCGACATCTTTTTGTCAGATTTTGCCCACGGCGCATCTTTCATTCAGATCAGTAATGATTTAAGGGGTTTCTGGTCGCTATATTATCCTGGTGCGTTTCCTAATTCATCAAATATTCGTCCAGAAACTATTAAAGTAGACTGGGGATTTGTGATCGGGTATGTTTTGAGTCTGATAGCGGTCCTGTTCACCTTTGATTCTATTTCCGGCGAACGCGAACGCGGTACGCTTCGATTGGTGTTGGCGAATTCAGTGCCACGGCACACCGTATTGATTGGCAAATTTTTAGGCGCATTAGTCAGTATTAGCGTTCCGTTTACACTTTCTATATTGATGAATCTATTGATAATTTCTACATCCAGCGACGTTCACCTTGGCACAGATACATGGTTCCGTTTAACTATTATTTTTCTTCTATCGATTCTGTACCTATGCTTGTTTCTCGCGTTAGGTTTGTTAGTTTCGTCATCTGTGCAGAACAGTGCGGCGAGCCTTGTGATACTCCTATTGACGTGGTGTACCTTCGTCGTTTTTATACCGAGTACTGTTGCTTCCATTGCAAGTGGGTTCTCAAACCCGATGACTTATGATGAACGCTACAAGCGCCAAGGACAGAACCGAAAAGAACTCAGGGAAGAATACGTTGCGCTTTTGCGAGAGACGCGTGGGTTTGAAAATAAAAAGATAGAGATAGATAGTGAGTATGTCGCCAAAGGCACTGAACAAGAGGAACGTCTGATCCAAGAACATTTAACGCAACAAATTTCCCAAATTCAACTGGCACGTTCTGTTACCCGCATCTCACCAGTTACGCTTATCCAGCATCTTCTTGAGGTTTTTGCCGGAACAGGATTTGAACGGCATCAACAATTTTTAGATAACGTGCAGCGTTATGCACGCGAATACCGAGAATTCGTCACGGATATGGATAGAGCAGATCCCGATAGTCTCCATATTATTGGAGTTCGTGAGGGAATGTCGAAGAAGCCTATCAGTCCAGAATCAATTCCGGCCTTTGAAGATACGCTCAGTCTCAGTCGAGATTTTAACGCTGCAGCTATTGATTTGTTCTTGTTGATTTTGTTTTTTGTTGTTCTTATGTCGGGAACTTATCTTACGTTTGTACGTGTTGAGATATAATACTTATGACAACACTTATCCATTGAGAATGCCTTGACGATCTTAACTTTTGCATAGGATCTGTACTGCTGGGCAGATGGAGAGAATAACCGCTTGTAGTCAAAGTGTAAGTATAAGATACTATAGTTTGGACAATATTGTAAATTTTATGCTGCCTCGTCGAAAGGCAGAACTGTATCGTCT
>VXXH01000580.1 GCA_009835515.1 Candidatus Poribacteria bacterium | reverse complement strand
ATAGATACGACGCAGTTCTCGACACACTCCGTTCAACGCCAGAGGCATGTCTGACCTCCAAAAAGCGTTTGCCGGACACCGTTTGATATGTTGAAGCGTGGAGGTGCCGATACCGGGATAAGGTCCGAACCTGCCCGGAAAATATGTGAATCAACGCGAAGCACCGAATCTTTGCAATCTTTCGGACTCGCGAAAAGCAGGGAGAAACGAGTGCAAAAAATTAAGAATATGTACGGTGTTGCTTATAAACCGGCACACAAAAGTCGAAACCAACACAAACTCGGAAACGATCCAACCCCCAAATCACCAATTCGTTCGCGATGGGTGAATTTTCTCTTTTTTCAGATTTTTGTCTGTCTCACAACTTTAATGATTTCTACCGATGTATCGGCACAGCCTTCTGTAACACTATCCGTTATTGATACCGAGGGGGATGATACGGTTTTCAATGGTAGTACCGAGAAGTTGCGTATTACTATCTCATTATCAGATGATCCGAGTGACCTCGGTACGTATGAATATATCCTCAAAGTAGACGGTCATGACGAGGTGCAAATTGGTAGTCCCGGTACTATAGACGAAAATGAAACAAAAACTATCGTTGCGGCTTGGGATGGCGGTGGTCTTTCAGAGGGCACCTATACGATTCGTGTGGAAATTCGTGAACCCGGTGTGGCTGCTGATGCTGAGGCAACATCTTCAGACGAGGCAACAGTAACCTTAGATAGAACTGCCCCGGAGATTTCAATTGGTACCGATCTCACCGAATTCTCGCCAAATGGAGACAGATTCCTTGATACCGTTACTGTCTATTATAGTGTAGATGAAGATGTCACAGAGAGTGAATTGGAATTTTTTCGCGTTGTTAATGATAGCGAAACTCAGTTTGGGCGACCTGAGCGGCTTGAGGAAACTGCTGGAGAACATACATTCTTTTGGGATGGCGCGGACAGAAATTTCAGAATTTTTCCGGATGGACAGTATAAACTAAGAATTAAGGTAGTTGACAAAGGTGGAAATTCTACTGCATCGGATAAAACCAACCCGATTACTATTGATACGCAAGCACCTGTAATATCTCGTGTTGTTGCTAATGAGAACCTGACTATTGTTAATGGTGTTTTTATCAATGCCCCTATTCAATCGATTAAAATGACGGCAGACGATTTAGGGGGTACACCGATTGATTTTACCGACCTGGACACGGCTCTAACGGTGGAGGCACAAGATGATGCTACCATAAAAGGATCCCTCAGCCAGGAGGGTCAATCATTGACGTTGTCCTTCGGCAACCGCTTGGATACAGCATCCGAAAACGGCGAATATACTATCTCAATAGCTGTTGCTGATAGAGCTGGAAACCTCGCGGAAAAAACGTTGAATTTCACCTTTGATAACATCGCACCGAATTTGACGGAAGTCGCTACTTCAAACGGCAAGTTGATCCCCGGTAGCGGCGTTAGCACATGGACAAATTTTGTTGAGGCAACGCTCAGTGATAATATTAAAAATGGCCTCAGCCTTTCCGACTCCACGATTCGACTCACCGGACCCAATGGTACTGTATTGGGACAGCAGACACAACCAACTGCTAATAAAATCCGTTGGCTCTTCCTAACGCCGCTCTTGGCGCGGGATGGTCTTATGGATGGTACGTATACAATTGAAATTGATGCAGTGGACAAAGCCGGTAACCGGACGGGGGCTTTACAAATACCTTTTATTTTTGATAACCTCCCGCCGCTCGTTACCTTAGGTTCCGCAGAAGAATCTCCGTTCACGCTCAATCAGGATACCATTTATCACGCGCAGCCCCTTTCACAGATTGTCGCAACGTTTGATGATGCAGGTGTTGGTGTTGATTTGGATGGAGACACACGTGTTACTTTTGGCACGAGGGATGCTGGTGGTGGACTCAACACACTCCCCGGACGCGTTATTCTGGCGAAGGATCGCGATCAATTAGCTTACGTCTTAGATATGCCACTGACAAACCGAGACGGAAGCCAAGATGGGCGCTATGTACTCAACGTTCAAGCTACAGACACACTCGGTAATACAGAAACGTACAGATACCAACTTGTCTACGATACACAACTCCCCGCACTCGTTTCTACGGCACCGGCTGCCAATGAGACCGTCTCAGAACTATCACAAGTTGAGATCGTCCTTGATGAAGCAACCAGTGGTATAGATTTCATTCAGAGTACCTTCCGACTGACTCGCAGTGTTGACGGAGACGCTGTAGATGTACCTGTGAATCTGACAAGTAACGGCACAGATGCAGCGACCTTGACGCTCGCAAAACCGATTGCCTTAGATGGTTCCGATGATGGTACTTACATAATCGAAATCTCCCCGACAGACTTAGCCGGTAACGTCGGGGTTACCGTTCGCCGCGAATTCTATCTCGTCAGTCAAAGCCAACCTGAGATTCGATTGACAATGCCAGAAACCACAACTGTCAATAATTTGACTACGGTTGTCGCTGAACTCACTGGATACATCGGTGCCGGTATTGATCCCAATGCCTCAACACTAACTGTCAGAAATGCCCAAGGGGCTCTTATCACATCGACTGAACTTGAACGCAACGAAGTAAATAACCTGTTAACTTGGAATATAGAAGCACCGCTTCCGCGCGACGGCAGTGCAGATGGTGAATACACTGTAACCGCAACCTTCGTCGATTTTATTGGACAACGTTTAACACAACAATTTCAACTCCTTTTAGACACCCAATTTCCCGCGATCGAAAGTGTACAGGTCGCGACCGATTCCAAACCCGAACTTTCCACGGGTAGCACAACAATCGTTGTCGAAGGTTTTTCACAAATCATTGTAACTTTTGAGAACGCACAAGAAGATTCCGTTAGTGGTATTGACTTCGCCAATACAGGTGTTACGTTCACCAATCCCTCTGGCGAAAGTATATCTGTTAACCGGTTGGATGACGGTGCCAATGTCTTGACCCTTGATTTTCCAGCATTAACGCAGCGCGGTGAGTATGTACTCTCTGTTACACCGCAGGACCTCGCCGGAAACCAAAGTGCCGCCCCGCTTGTTTATCAGCTGCGGGTTGACGTGCCTTTGCCTACAGTCACTTCGGTTCTCATTGGCGATAAACTCGGCACTATCGTTTACCTTAACGGCGATGCCACTAACATAGTTGCCACTTTCGCTGATTTGAGTGGTGCCGGGTTAGACTTGGACGATGGCGGTTCAACGATCGCTGTCACTACTGAAGCAGGGCTACCCGCACCCGGCATTACTACATCTAATGGGACAGATCAATTAACGTGGACACCCACAGTGCTCCCGACTGATGGCAGTGCTGATGGTCGCTATACCGTCACCGTCACACCGAAAGACAAAGCCGGGAGGCAAGGCGATGCTGTCTACCGGCAATTCGTTTACGATACACAAGAGCCACGCATCACTGCCGCTACGCCAATCTCATTGATTCAACCCGTTACCTATATCAACGGTTCTCTCACACAACTTCAATTCACCGTTGAAGATGTCGGCCCCGCAGGTTTAGCGTTAGACGAACAGACAATAGAACTCCTTGATGCCCAAGGTGCCTCCGTCAGTGCCACGCTGACATTTGATGAACTAAATAGTCAACTGTATCTCACGCTTGACGCTCCGCTTGCACAAGATGGAAGTGCCGATGGCGAATATACCGTGAAATTGCCGCTTGTTGATAGATCCGGAAATGTTTTGGATGCGGAGCATGTCTTCGTTTACGATTCTCAAGTGCCTCGTATTTCATCGGTTTCGGTAAACACGGAATCACCATTAGAACTTTTCCTACAAGAGGTTGTTGAAGTTCCAGAATCTATTAGCAGTATTACGCTTCAATTTGAGGACGCGATGGGGATTGACTTCACCAATACTGGTGTTACGCTGACTAATCCCGCTGGTGAGGACATCGCTGTTAACCGCTCTGATGACGGTGGAAATGTCTTGACCCTTGATTTCCAAGTATTAACCCAGCGTGGTGAATATATTCTCGCGATTACACCGCAGGATTTGGCTGGAAACCAGAGTGCTGCACCGTTTGTTTACAGATTCCGCGTCGGTGTCCCTTTACCCACAGTCACTTCGGTTCTCATTGGCGATCAACTCGGCACTATCGTCTACGTCAACGGCGAGGCGACCAATATCGTCGCGACTTTCGCTGATTTGAGTGGTGCCGGGTTAGACTTGGATGATGGCGGTTCAACGATCACTGTCACTACTGAATCAGGGCTACCCGCACCCGGCATCATCACATCTAATGGGACAGATCAATTAACGTGGACACCCACAGTGCTCCCCATTGATGGCAGTGCCGATGGACGGTACACCGTCGTTGTTACACCGAAAGATAAAGCCGGGAGGCAAGGCGATGCTGTCTATCGGCAGTTCGTTTACGATACACAGGAACCACGTATCACCGCTGCTACACCAGTGTCATTGACGCAACCCGTTACCTATATCGGTGGATCTCTTACACAATTTCAGTTTACTGTTGAAGATGTCGGCCCCGCAGGTTTAGAGCTATCGGAACAGACGATAGAACTTCTTGATGCCCAAGGTGTGTCCGTTGATGCGATATTCACGTTTGACGAGATAAACAGTCAACTGTATCTCACGCTTGATGCTCCGCTTGCGCAGGATGGAAGCGCGGATGGTCGATACGTCGTCAAGGTTTCGCTTGTTGACAAATCAGGAAATATGTTGGAGTCGGCACAGAGTTTCGTTTACGATTCTCAAGTGCCCCGTGTCTCCTCGGTCTTGATAAATACTGAGACACCAGTGGAACTCGTCCCACAGCAAATTACCGAAATTGCGGAATCTATTAGCAGTGTTACGCTTCAGTTTGAGGAAGCGACGCGCGTTGATTTCGCGAATACCGTCGTCAGTTTGGTCGGTCCCGATGAACAACCCATTCCGATCAACGTCTCAGCTGATGGACTTACGCAACTGACTGCGCGTTTTGTCGCACTCACCCAAGCTGGATTGTATACACTGTCCGTCACACCGCAAGATATAGCAGGTAATGTTGCCCAAGGGGCTGTGCAATACGCTTTTCACCTTGATTTCGTCTTGTCGAGTGTCAGTGTTGTCGAACTGGGCGGACAAATTGGGGATGTTGTTTTTCTCAACGGCAGTGATACCACAATAGTCGCCACTCTGCTGGACGGCACTGGCACCGGACTCGCTTTAGCGGATGGTGGTTCAAGCATTGTTGTGACGGGACCCTCAGGGACAGTTGTTCCCGGTCAAACTCACACAGAAGGCGAGAACCAATTGATATGGCAACCTATATCGCTCCCGACTGATGGCAGTGCTGATGGTCGGTACACTGTGGCAGTTACACCTGTTGATAAAGCGGGTCGGCAAGGCGATGTCGTTTATCGACAGTTCATTTACGACACAGAAAACCCGCGTATCACCGCGTCTTCTCCCATAGTGTTGAGTCAACCTGTGTCTTACATCAGCGGCGGCTTGAACCAGTTTTCGTTTACTGTTGAGGATGTCGGACCGGCGGACCTGCTTCTGGAAGCACAATCCATTGAGTTAATAGACGGTTCTGGAAATGTCGTCCCGGCAACGTTGACATCCGACGAGTTAACAAATCAACTCTACTTGACCCTCTCGCTCCCGTTCGCTCGAGATGGAAGCGTTGATGGTACGTATACAGTCAGGTTATCCCTCATTGACAGAGCCGGTAATACCTCGAATTCGGAACACCTCTTGATCTATGATTCTCAAGTGCCACAACTCTCTGCTGTCACGGTAAATACCGAACCACCGATAGAACTTGTTCCGCAAGGAACTGCCGAGGTTTTGGAACCCATCAGCAGCATTACGATTAAGTTTGACGAAGCAACGAGAGTTGATTTTGTCAATACAGTGGTTACGCTCGTGAGTTCCGGGGTCGCTGCTACCTCTGAAGTAGTGGACATCCCGCTCACATTGCAAGATGACGGTACATCTCAGATAACCGCCAGTTTTCCGGAATTAAATCAACTTGCTACGTATGTACTCTCTGTCACACCACAAGATATCGCTGGGAATGTCGCCACTGCACCTATTAATTACACTTTCATTCTGGATATACCGTTGCCGAGTGTCAGTTCTGTTGTTATAGGCGACTCCGAGACAGTAGCTGGCGGCGATGTTGTTTATGTCAATGCAAGCAACATAATTATAGGTGCGGTTCTTGAAGACCCAACAGGGACAGGATTATCCTTCGGTAGTGACGGATCGGATATTACGGTAGCAGACATGGAAGATTTAGTTGTTCCCGGTCAAATCCGTTCTAATGGAGTAGATCTGCTCGTTTGGGAACCGATAACACTCACGACTGATGGCACTACCGATGGACGATATAGTGTATATGTTACACCTGTTGATAAAGTCGGACGCGAGGGAAACACCGTTTATCGCGAATTCATTTATGATACGCAAGAACCAGAGATAATCGCTGCTGACCCGATAGATTTAAGTCAACCCGTCTCCTATATCAGTCAGAGTTTAACGCAGTTCCACTTTACTGTTGCAGATGTCGGTCCTGCAGATATTGAGTTATCGGATCAGAAAGTGAGCCTCCAGGATGCAAATGGCAATTTAGTCCCTGCGCAGCTCACTAATGATACGAATAACCAACTCTTTTTCACCCTTGACCAACCTTTACCTCTTGACGGTAGTATGGATGGTGAATACACCATTGTTATTGAGTTAGCAGATAAAGCTGGCAATGCCTTCACAGTTGAACATCGCATTGTCTATGATACGCAAGCACCGACACTTGTTAGTACAGTCCCCGCTGATGGTTCACTTCTCACCGAAGATGTCACACAGATACAAGTAACGCTTAATGATGAGGGGGGTAGTGGTATCGACTGGACAACAACTACGGTAACCCTGGTTAACCCGAGTGGACTCCAAATATCAGGTGAAATTGTCAGCAACGGCACAACAACCTTAACGCTTAGCACGAATCAACTCGTTGAGGATGGACGATACACTATCCGTGTTCAAGCTGTTGACCGTGCCGGAAACGGAGAAGCAACCCGATTTGAACGGAATTTCCTATTGTCAAGGCGTTTGCCTACAATCGTTTCAACGGAACCCCTTACAGCACCAGTAGACGAGGCATTCACGAATGAAGAAATTGAGCGGATAGAAGTGGAACTCGAAACAGATGATGAAAATCATCTATCAACGCTTCGCCTCTTAAATCCAGGGGACCAAGTCGTTGCTGGCCAACAACAGCGGGCATCTGGCAAGCTAATTTATAATCTGGTTCGCCCCCTCGCAACTGACGGTTCCGAGGACGGCCGCTATACGATTGAGTTTACGCCAATCAGTGCTTCCGGGCGCAACGGTGAAACGCAACGATTGACGTTCATATATGACACACAAGCACCAGAAATTGAAAGCGATGATGTAATCGATCTTGTCGTCGCACAACCCGGGGTTAATAATTCACTGACAGAGATTCGCGTCAACCTCACCGATGATACATCTGGTATTGATTGGGAAAATCTCGACGAAAAATGGTTAACTTTTGAGCGACTATCACCAAACGCATCCAAAATTTCAGGGCGCGTTGACGACGATGGACAAGGTAACCTCACTTTCCGACTCACGGCACCCCTCGCAGACAACGGTTCCGCAGATGGCGAGTACCGAATTACCGTTAACCCCAAGGATCGCGCAGGAAACGATGATGCGCCTTATGAAAGAGTCTTTATCTACGATACCAGCCCGCCAATGATTGATGCTGGCACATTGCTCATCAACGATGCACCATTGCTTGTTGACATCAATACGGACAATTATCCGACCGCAGTCTCCACAACCGGTGGTGTGGTCATACAAGCAAATATCTTTGACACAGGCTTGGGGGTCAATCTGGCACAATCAAAAATTACTGTGAGGCGTCCGGACGGATCGGAACTTTCTGGAAACACGCAGCAAAACGGCGTAGACACGATCGTTTTTAAATCAGATGGATTGACACTTCGAGGAAACTATCAAGTCGAAGTTACCAGTATTGGAAATGACTCCGAACTCCTCGGATTCGCTCCAACCGATTCTATCACAACAGAATTTCTCTATGAGACAGGTGAACCTACCGCTACTGTAACCGGTGATGGCGGTGAAACCGAACTAACCGATGAACCACTGCCGTTAGAAGGCACAGCCACCGACCCGGCGGGCACACAGCGCATCGGTGAAGGCGAAATTCCTGTTCAGGCATCCGGTGTCTGGCTCGTCGAAATCGTAGGTACCGGCCCAGACGATCAACCGATTGCCCCGGTCCCAGCGGTCGATGACAGCAATGCGCAAGAAGAACCATGGAGCCGCTGGTCAATCGACTTCCTACCGACGCGTTCGGGTGAATACGACTTAGATGTCCGCGTCACAGATAATGCAGGCAATTACGCCGTTTATGACATCGGAAAGTATACAATGTCTGTATCCCTCACCTTCCGTGGTTCAACATTTGGGTGGCCAAATCCGCTACGCCTCTCACAACGAGATGTCGCTTTCTTCTCCTTTGATGTTAATGTACCCCTCGGGGAGACTATCGAACTCACTTTGAGTATCTATGATTGGAGTGGAGATATGGTGCTATCACAAACCTATCCGGATGTTGTTTCCGGACAGCGGAACGACCAATTGGTTAAATGGAATTTAGAGAACCAGTCAGGGAACACTGTCGCAAGAGGGCTCTACATCTTCCGTTTAGAAGCCGTCAATGCTGCAGGAAACAGCGCAAATGTTGTCGGCAAGGTGCTTGTCGTTGACTAAGAAAGAAGTTACCAGTTACCAGTTATCAGTTACCAGAGGGAATAGTTACCAGTTACCAGATTAACTCCCTCTTAACTGGTTACTGGACACTGGGCACTGGTAACTTTAAAAAAGGAGAATTCATGATGCTGAAAAGGGGAGCCGTTCAAATCGTAATGGCACTTCTCATAATAACTGCAGCTGCCCCAAGTTTGCACGCCGATATTAACGATGGCGCTGGAACAGTCGGTGCCGCTTTCCTGAAAATTGAAGGGGGCAGCCGACCCGCCGGATTGGGCGGTGCCTTCGCTGGACTTGCTAACGACATCAATACCATCTTTTGGAATCCAGCAGGGTTAACCGCTGTCAATGACCGAGAATTGACCGCGATGCAACACTTTTCGTTCGCAGAAATTAACAACCAAACCATCGGATACGCCCAGCGCATAGAACGGCTCGTTTGGGGTGCCAGTTTCCTCGGTAGTTTCACCGAAATTGAACGCCGACAGGGACCAACGGAAGATCCAGATAGTACCGCAACGATCGGTGGGTTTGCTACAGGTTTATCCCTCGCCTATCCACTCGGCGAGGCTATATCAGTCGGTGGGACAGCGAAGATAATTTCAGAGCAACTCGATATTCAGAACGCCTATGGAGTTGCAGCAGATGTCGGATTAATTTTGCGCTTGCTTGACAATCACCTCGGTATTGGAGTTGCCGTTCAAAATGCAGGGGTCTTAGACGGTGGAGAAAACTTGCCTATGGCACTTCGGGCAGGAGTCGCTTACAGAAAGTGGAAGCAACCTGCTGCAGAAGTAGAGACGGATAAACCGATGCTCGCGCAGGAGATATGGGCATTGGTCGCAGACGCACATCTCCCGCTTCTTGATGCAAATCCGAGTTTTCATGTCGGTGTAGAACGGTGGTTTTACCAGAGTATCGCGGCACGCGTCGGATATCGAATCGGTTTCAACGAGAACCCAAGCGACGGATTAGCACTCGGCATCGGCGTACGACGCAGTGGTGAAGACGCGTTAGCAAGTATCGACTTCCAGTTTGATTACGCTTTCGTACCAGATGCTTATGTCGGCAACGCACATCGCGTCTCTTTTATCACCCGTTTCTAATAG
>VXXH01000321.1 GCA_009835515.1 Candidatus Poribacteria bacterium | reverse complement strand
CCGCGATCGCATCAACGGTGATTCGCGACCGTCTTGGCGGGCTTACATGCTTCAGTTTGAACTTCATTTTTTGAGTCTAAACCGACTGTTAGTCCTAATATTATACCTTAATTTAAGCCAAAAGTCAAGTACATTCTCCTGAGCCTCAATAGCCGACTGCACACCCATCACGTCTCGGATCTGAACCTGTGACAAGTGTGTCAAAAGACGGATTAATAAAAATGGCTTGTCCACCGCCAAAAAAAGTGTTCCCCGGTATGATATGATGCCCTTTCTGCGCCAACTCGGCTTGTGTATTCATCGGAATGCCCGCCTCCAGCATAATCCGAGAATCATCCATTACCCGAAACCGAGGGGCATCTAAGGCATTTTGAACATCCATATTGAAGTCAACGAGATTAGACACAAACTGTAAATGTCCTTGTGTTTGCATCTGCCCGCCCATGACACCGAAGGTAACCAACGGCACGCCATTTTGGGCAATCATGCCCGGGATAATCGTATGCAACGTCCGTTTATGCGGCGCGATACAATTCGCATGGTTCGGATCCAGCGAAAAACCTGCACCCCGATTTTGCAACATAATACCTGTATCACCAGCAGTCAAACCTGATCCGAAACCAGCAAAGAGACTGTTAATAAAAGAGACAACGTTTCGATCACTATCAACGGTACAGAGATACACGGTATCGCTTCCCATACCGGGAACACCGGCACTCGGTTCCGCACTGGCTCGTTCTGCCGAGATACGCGCGCGTTGGCTCTCTGTATACTCGTCAGAAAGCAATCCGGCTACGGGTACATCAACAAACGTCGGGTCCGTCACGTATTTGTAGAGATCCGAGAATCCTAATTTCATCGCTTCAATTGCGTAGTGTAGATGTTCAAAACTGTTATGTCCCATTGATCCGAGATCGAATCCCTCAACGATATTGAGTGCAAGCAGTGCAGCGATGCCTTGTCCATTCGGTGGAATTTCATAGACATCATAACCGCGGTAATTCGTAGAAATAGGTTCAACCCAATCAGATCTGTGGTCAGTGAAGTCTTGTCGCGTAAATAGACCGCCATTTTCATCGGAGAATTGGACGATTTTGTCGGCAATCTCGCCTTGATAAAAGGCATCACGTCCAGCTTCATCAATTAACCGAAACGTCAGTGCAAGGTTCGGTTGGAGAAACATTTCACCCGGCTCTGGTGCTTTGCCGTTTGTGAGATAAGTCTTTGCCGTATCGGGATGCTGTGCCAACATCGCAGCACTGCCTTGCCACGCGAGACTAATTTGTGGACTGACCGGAAATCCATTCTCAGCGTAATCAATAGCAGGCTGAAGCACCTCCGCCAACGACATCGTTCCGCATTCATCAAGAAGAGTTGCCCATCCGTCAATTGTGCCAGGCACCGTAACCGGGTACATACTCCCAAAAGCGGGAATACTGGTTACCCCTCGCTTGGTAAAGAATTCCAATTCTGCGGCGTAAGGTGCCCTACCACTTGCATTCAAGCCGCGGATTACGCCATCTTTAGGCTGATAAATCAGCATAAAAGCATCACCACCAATACCCGTTGACATCGGTTCGACGACGTTGAGGATCGCAGCAGTCGCGACCGCCGCATCAATCGCATTTCCACCCTCGCGTAGAATTTGCAATCCACTCTGCGCGGCAAGTGGCTGACTCGTCGCAACTGCGCCATGTTGACAAATAACAGCGGAGCGTCCAGGTCCAAATCGGTTGGGGAAGTACCCATCAAACATCTTCTTTCTCCTACTTACAGACTGATACCACTGTAGCATACCCCGCTTTTTTTGTCAAATTTGGCACCAGTACACACTGACCTTCTATAGACACACTATGCTATACAAAAGCGTAAATCTTCACTAAGTATCAGATGAAATTATGCAAACTATGGAATGACTGAATGGTTTTGTTGTTAAGTCGTCTCAACTTGACAACCCCTCACCTTTGTGATAAAATTCAATTTATCTTACAAAACAGGAGCTCTTATGTCTACGTATGATGTCGGAATTATTGGCGGAGGACCGGGCGGATACGTTGCAGCTATTAAAGCGGCACAACTCGGTGGTACAGTCTGCCTTATAGAAAAAGGTGAGTGGGGTGGTACTTGCCTGAACCGAGGGTGTATCCCAACGAAAACCCTTTTTGCTGTTGCGAACCTCGCCACTCAGGTCCAAGAAGCATCTGACTTTGGTGTACATATCAGTGGTGAGGCGACAATTGACTATCCACAGGTATTAACTCACAAAAACGCAGTCATCGAGCAACTAACAGGAGGCATCGCACAACTGCTGAAGGCAAACAAGGTTGATACCTTCAACGGAACAGCAACACTTACCAACAAAAATACAATTGTCGTCAGTAAACCCGATGGCACAACTGAGGAATTGCTCGCAAAAAATGTAATCATCGCCACGGGTTCCGAACCCGCGGAACCACCTGTTTTTGAAATTGACGAGACCCAAGTCTTGACAACAACAGGTGTTCTCAACCTTACAGAACTCCCTGAAAGCCTGCTGATTGTTGGCGGTGGTGTTTCGGGATGTGAGTTTGCCTCAATCTTTAACGCGCTCGGTTGCGAGGTGACTGTGTTGGAACTCCTTCCGACTATTCTGGTGACTGAGGATGTACAAGTTATCCGTCATATCCAGCTTTTCATGAAGCGAAAAGGTATCACTATTCATACGGGTGTGAAACTTACACACGTTAAAAAATCGGATACGGATGTCACGGCAGTCCTCGAATCTGGTGAAGAGATCACAGCAGAAAAAATGCTCGTTTCAATTGGGAGACGTTACAACACTGAGAACATAGGGTTAGAAAAGGTTGGTGTTCGCACAGAGAGTGGAAAAATCGTTGTGGATACAAGGATGCAGACGAACATTCCTGGTATTTATGCCGTTGGAGATGTCGCAAGCCGGTACTTGTTAGCACACGTCGCATCAGCAGAAGGAAAGATTTCGGCACAAAACTGTCTCGGTAACCCTGTTGAGATGGATTACCAAGTGATTCCGTGGTGTGTTTTCACCTTGCCCGAAATTGGACACGTCGGCATGACAGAGAAAGAGGCAACCGATGAAGGTTACGAGGTGAAAATAGGACGATTCCCTTATGCTGCAAACGGAAAGGCGTTGGGACTACGCGAGACGGATGGATTCGTTAAAACTGTTTCTGATGCCGATAGTGGGGATATCCTTGGCGTTCATATCGTCGGCGCGCAGGCTTCAACGCTGATTCATGAAGCCGCGGTCGCGGTCCGTTTGGGAGCATCTGCAGCGGATATAGCGCACACTGTTCACGCCCATCCGACCCTTTCAGAAATGGTGATGGAATCCGCTGAAGCAGCGTACGACAGGGCGATTCATAGTCTACGCTAAAAACGTGCAGCTTCTTGAAGTTCTTGATACCGAGATGAAATTTCGGAAAACGCTACGCGCTTTTGTCGCTCAACGCTAAAATCTTCAATGTTAAAAGAGGCGACAACCGCTCCGTATACCATAGCACTCCGTATTGCTGCCTCCGATATATCTCCAACAGAAGCGAGGTACCCCATCATCCCACCGGCGAAACTATCGCCTGCCCCTGTCGGGTCGGTTACTTGTGTGAGCGGATATGCGGGCGCGTTGAAGTAAGACGATTCCGTGATACTGATGGCACCATGCTCGCCCTTCTTGACGATAACCCGCTCTGGACCATAGCGCAGAATTGCCTCCGCAGCGCGCACCAAGTTAGCATCACCTGTCAAGAGTCGCGCTTCACTATCGTTTAAGATGAGGACATCCACATGTGCTAAGAGTGCCTCTAACGCCTCCTGTTCTTCATTAATCCAAAAATCCATCGTATCACAAACAATAAGTTTCGGATTTGCCATCTGTTCAATGACACTCAGCTGCAACACCGGCGAGTTATTCGCTAAAAAAAGATAGGGGGCATCTTTGTAAATTTCGGGCAAAACAGGCTGAAAATCTTCAATAACATTCAACTCTGTGAAGAGGGTATCGCGTACGTTAAAGTCTTCAGCATAACGACCGCCCCATCGAAACGATTTGCCCTCCTCAACCCGCTCTAACCCTTGAAGATCAATACCGCGCGTTTGGAGGAAATCTGTGTAGGCATGCGGAAAATCAGCACCAACAACACCAACAAGTTGAACAGTGTTCCCAAAAAAACTCGCGGCGACAGCAGCATAGACACCAGAACCGCCAAGCACATCCTCAACCCGTTTGCTTGGTGTCTCTACCGTATCCAAAGTAACCGTTCCAACAACTAAAACTCCCATACGTTAAAAGCCTTTGTCTCCCAAATATCCAGTGTAAATTCGATTCCGTTCAAGATCAGAAAGGACCGGGTCTATTTTTATTTTCTCGGAACGCGCGGATCACTCGTCGCAGTCGGCGAACGAAAATCACACCAAGCACGATGATTATTGGGTACTGCAAAAAACTCAGCACTTTCAACAAGGTCGGCGGGAGTTCTATTTTTTCAGCAGATGCCATCCAGATGGGTAACAACAGCACCGCCGACAGAAGTAATATCACGCCTTCCAAAATTTCCGATTTTTTCATACGTATTCCTCACAAAGCGAAAACACCTAAAGTCTTCTTAAAAACCAACGAGGTTTAAAACCTCGTTAGCAAAGACAATAGATAAAGATAGAGGCACGTTACGACAATTGGAGAAACAACACTAAGTTCCCATTTCCCACGAGTTGAGATATTTCTCCTGTTCTGCTGTGAGTGTGTCAATCTCAACACCGAACGCTTTTAACTTCAGTTGTGCAACCGTCTCGTCAATGGATTCAGGAACATCGTAGACGCGATTTTCAAATTGCTCATGATTTTTAGCAATGTATTCAAGAGACAATGCTTGGTTCGCAAAACTCATGTCCATAACACTCGCTGGATGTCCCTCGGCGGCAGCAAGGTTTACCAACCTACCTTCACCGACAAGGTAGAGTTTCTTACCATCTTCAAGGGTATATACATCTACGTATGGACGTGCCTTTCCTGTATCAACGCTCAATTCCTCAAGCGCGGGAATGTCAATCTCAACGTTGAAATGACCAGAATTCGCAATAATTGCGCCAGCCTTCATCGCCTCAAAATGTTCCTTACGCAAGACATGAATATCTCCCGTGAGCGTCACAATAAGATCCGCCTCCTGAACCGCTTTCTGCATCGGCATCACTCGGAAGCCATCCATAACCGCTTCTAACGCTTTTAAGGCAGTAACCTCGGTTACGATAACATTCGCACCTAAGCCGCGCGCGCGACTTGCGACCCCTCTGCCGCACCACCCATAACCCGCGACAACAACTGTTGTTCCGGCAATCAATAGGTTCGTCGCCCTGATGATACCATCCAATGTACTTTGCCCAGTGCCGTATCGGTTATCAAAAAAATGTTTTGTCTGTGCGTCGTTCACCGCGATAATCGGGTATCTTAGCACGCCTTCACTTGCCATGCTCCTCAGTCGGATAACACCGGTCGTCGTCTCTTCCGTTCCCGCAACGACTTGCTCAACCAAAGCCGGGTTTGTCTCTTCAGAATGAAGCCTTGAAACGAGATCCGCACCGTCATCCATAGTGATCGTAGGTTGTAAATCGAGCGTAGCATCAATGTGTTTGTAATAGGTTTCTGTATCTTCGCCGTTAATAGCAAAAACGCCGATCTCTTCGTCAACGACAAGAGATGCGGCGACATCGTCCTGTGTGCTGAGCGGGTTCGAGGCACAGACAACGGTTTCGGCACCGCCTGCTTTTAGTGTTTTCATCAAGTTTGCAGTTTCAGTCGTGACGTGCAGACATGCAGCGACCCGCAACCCTTCTAAAGGACGTTCATTTTGGAATCGCGCACGGATGGAATCTAAAACGGGCATGAACCGATTTGCCCAATCAATGCGTTGTTTACCAGCTGATGCGAGTGCTGTCGTTTTAATATCGTAGTTCATTAATTTCCTTGTGTTCACCGGTAGCCTTGAATGGATTCAATCTACCGGAGTTTTTCTATGTAATCGGTCTCTTCCCAAGTAAAACCGGGTTCCTCGCGCCCAAAATGTCCGTACGCAGCAGTGTTCTGATAGATAGGCTGACGTAATTTCAGGCGTTCAATTATACCTGCCGGGGTCAAGTCAAAATGCGCGTTGACGAGTTTCGTGAGTGCTTCTTCATCACCTGTGCCAAACGTATCGACCATAATCGAAATAGGGTCTCTTTTGCCAATTGCATAGGAGATCTGAATTTCACACCGTTCTGCGAGTCCCGCTGCAACGAGATTTTTGGCGACGTGTCGTGCTGCATAAGTTGCACTCCGGTCTACTTTGGTAGGATCCTTTCCTGAGAGTGCGCCGCCGCCGTGCCGTCCCATCCCACCATACGTATCAACTATAATTTTTCTGCCTGTTAACCCGGCATCTCCTTGTGGCCCGCCAGTGACAAAACGTCCGGTAGGGTTGATATGATATTTGATGTCTGGGGCTTGGAGGTTCTCAGGAATAATTTTTTTGATGACTTCTTCTATAATCGCTTCCCGTAACTCGGTATCCGTAACATCCGGATCGTGTTGAGAGGAGATAACAACTGTGGTGACTGCTTTAGGTTTGTCGTCAACATATTCAACAGTTACCTGCGATTTTCCATCGGGACGGATAAAGGAAAGGGTGCCATCTTTACGAACCTTTGCCAACTGTCGCACCAATTGATGGGCGAGCGTAATCGGTAGCGGCATCAATTCAGGGGTTTCGGTGCACGCATATCCAAACATTAACCCTTGGTCGCCTGCACCGCCGGGGTTCACCCCCATTGCGATATCGGGAGACTGTTTATCAATAATGCTCAACACAGCACTTCGCTCGGCATCAAAACCGTATTCAATATCAGTATAACCTATATCGGTAAGAACTTCCCGTGCAATTTGTTGTGCATCATAATCAGCGGTAGTCGTGATCTCGCCTGTGATGACAGCAAGCCCGGTTGTAACCAAAGTTTCACAGGCAACTCTACCCATCGGGTCTGTTGTGAATATTGTATCAAGTACTGCGTCAGAGATTTGGTCCGCAATTTTGTCTGGGTGTCCTTCAGTGACAGATTCGGACGTAAACAGAAAATTCTTGCTCAATTCCACCTCTCCTACTCTACGTATCAGTTTCTGCCCTGTTTGGTATGTAGGGCAAGGTCTCCGTGGCTTTCCAAGTCTTCGCCCAAGAGACAATGGGTGGGTATATGAACCCACCCGTTCAGTTGAAATAACGAAAGAGGAAGCATACAAAACCTATCCCACATTTTAAATGTAGATACACATTTGTAGCAAGATCGGTTTTGTATTCTATCACCATTCCGAAGTATAACTTTGAGATCAAGAAGTGAAAATGCTAATTCTCAGAGTTTTCCGTATCCTCGGAATCCTCCGTGCTTTCGGGATTTTCCGCATCCTCAACGCTCTCAGAAGCCTCGGCATTCTCAACCACTTCAACACTCTCAGGACTTTCAGAAGCCTCAGCATCCTCAACCACTTCAACGCTCTCAGGGCTTTCAACGTTCTCAGCATCTTCAACGATTTCGACGCTTTCAACGGTTTCAGCACCTTCGGCAATCTCAACGTTTTCGACGCTCTCAGAGCTCTCAAGGCTTTCAGCGTTTGACTTGCCCATTTCCTCTTTAAGCAAGGCACCCAATGTGGTGACAGTCTCTTCGCGTGCCGGCAATTGTCGTCGCGGCTCCCGTTCTCGTCGCGAGCGAGATGGACGCTCTGGACGTGTTCTTGCTGGCTTTTCCTCTTCATCAGGTGTTGTGGCGCGTTCCTGCTCAGCAAGAAGTGCCTTTAAACTCAAGCCAATACGCCGATCTTTCGGTGATAGGTTGATCACTTTCAAGTCTAATTCATCACCTACGGAAACAATTTCCTCCGGCTTTTCTATTCGCCGGTCAGCGAGTTCAGAGATGTGAATCAGCCCTTCAATGCCTTCTTCAAGTTTGGTGAACGCTCCAAAACTGGTGAGATTAACAACCTTACCGCGGACTACAGAACCGACCTTATACTTTTCGGGTACTTCTTCCCACGGATCGGGTTGCGTCTGCTTGAGTCCTAATGAGACTCGGCGTTCAGCCGCGTCAATCTGTAGGACAACGACCTCAATCTCACTACCTTCCTTAAGCGCCTCATTGGCTGCGGCACCCCGCTTGGTCCATGAGAGATCAGAAGTATGAATTAACCCGTCAATTCCGGGTTCAATTTCAACGAACGCTCCAAAACTCGTCAAGTTTCGGATACGACCAATGATCTTGCTACCGACAGGGGACCTCTGTTCCAAGAGTTCCCATGGGTTCTGCTGCAGCTGCTTGAGTCCGAGTGAAATGCGTTTGTCTTCCCTTGAGATTTCAAGCACAACGGCTTCAATCTCATCACCCTTATTGACGATTCGTGAGGGGGCGACATTCCGACGCGTCCACGCCATTTCAGAGACATGGATCAAACCTTCAACGCCTTCTTCCAACTGTAAGAACGCGCCATAATTCACAATATTGACAACGACCCCGCGAACTGTAGAGCCAACTGGATATTTGTCCTCAATGTTTGCCCACGGGTCCGGAGTCTTCTGTTTCAAGCCCAGCGAAATTTTCTCGTTTTCTTGGCTGATCCCGATAACTTGGACTTCAACCTCTTCACCCACCGAGACGACATCAGACGGATGATGGATACGCTTCCATGCCATATCTGTTTTATGGAGTAAACCATCAACGCCCCCAAGATCAACAAACGCCCCAAAAGCGGTAATATTTTTCACTACACCCGTTATAAGTTGACCAACTTCAAGTGTATTGAGAACTTCTGCGCGCTTTTGGACAAGTTCAGCTTCCAACCACGCACGGCGCGATAAAACGATGTTATGCCGCCGCTTGCTCAGGCTGATCACTTTCATATCCAGCGTCTGCCCGACATACTGCTCAAGATTTTGGATAGGACGCAATTCAACTTGCGAAGCGGGTAAAAAGCCGCGTAGGGATCCGACGCTCACTCGCAATCCCCCCTTAATCCGTTCAGTGATACGGCCCTGCACCGGGGCACCGCTTTCATGCGCGGTCGCTATCTCGTCCCAAATGAGAGTTTGATCGGCTATCTTCTTTGAAAGGACTATTTGTCCTTCGGAATCCTCACGCCGTACTATGTAGACATCGATTTCATCACCAGCCTGTACAGCAGGTAACCCTTCTTGCCCAGGCTCAAATTCTGCTGCCGGGATATAGCCTTCAGATTTAAAGCCGATATCAATCATTACCTCATCACGATTGACATCCACGACAACACCTTTAACAATCTCTCCATCTGTAAACGCCTTTATCGAATTATCATACGCTTCCTCAAGAGATTCCGGACTCATCGGCTCCGGTGGATCTTCCGCTGCAGCCACTGCTTCCTCTTCCTCAGGTGAAAGTGTTTCATCGGTAAGCGTTGTCGCTGCCTCAGGAACAGCAACTTCTACTGCTCCCTCAGGCGGGGGTGTTTCATCAGTAAGCGTTGTCGCTGTCTCAGAATCAGCATCAACCTCAGGAACAGCAACTTCTGCTGCCTCTTCAAGTGCGGTATCGTCGGTGAGCGTTGCCGTTTCCTCAGAATCAGCATCGCTAACGGCTGCTTCTACCGCTTCTTCGGGGTTAGTCTCATCAGCTTGCTCGGGATCAGTATCGTCAGCAGTCGCTTCCTCTTCACTACTCGTGACTTCTTCTTGCCCCTCACCATCTGCATCGGTTGCTGAAGCTGCTTGCGCATCTTCTGGTGTCTCTGTCTCGCTCACTACTTCCTGATTCACGTCAGCCGATCCTTCAGCTGAGTGTTTTTCTTCTTCCACATCAACGGTGGAAAAATTTGTATTTGCCTGTTCGTTGTTCATTAAGATACCTGGTCCATTTAAAAACGCGTGACCGCGTTAATCCGCCAGTTCCTCCTTATATTCAAAGTGCTTTTAACACTTTCAAATCGGTTACGCAATAGTATAT
>VXXH01000846.1 GCA_009835515.1 Candidatus Poribacteria bacterium | reverse complement strand
GTTTTGTACCTGGCATCCACTTTGTGGACCCTCGCAGCACCGGATGAAAGCGCGTTACTGTATGCAATAACCAAGAGGGCACGCGGTTCAACCTTGTTTTGCTCCTCCTGTTCCGCACGTTCAAGGTGCCCAACGGCTTCCAGCGTGAGCCCTGCGTCTAATAACTTACTCCTGCCGACTTCAAGCTGGGTGATGACCTGCTCCTGACAACCGAAGCTCACAACCCCTATAAGCAGTAATATCGTCAAAGTTTTTTTCATGTTCCCTTTATCTTTTCCTCCTGGAATCTCTATTAGACTCACCCGTCCGTGCTGCGCGTCGCGCCCATGCGTCATGAAGATAATGAAGGGCGCCTATTATTCAACGGCTCAACCTATAAGCAGATAAAAAAGAGCCAACCGAATACCCATTCGTCGGGCTTGTGGCATCAAATTTAGGATGAAACTTGCAGGTTCTCCATATCGCATCTATATTTGCACATCTACCGAATAGTCGTTACAGATCGGGATAAGTACTGATGTAAGGAATATTCTAAAATAAATACACTTTTATGTCAACAATTTAAGGCACAACTCGCAAAGCGGTTCAATTTTCCTACCGAAGCACTGTTCATTCTGCTGTGAAAACCAACTTCCGAATACCGAATTTAATTTGTATATAACACGCGCGGCAAACGGAAAACTGAACGCCTTTCTACGGAAACTGCCATCCTATAACAAGGCGAATTTAGATCACTGAACTTCATTAAGGAGTTGGGCAAGTGGAATTTTGACGAGATCCTCTTGCTCCTTCTTTTCGTGGTACGCATGAAGCTTGGACCCAAGATCTTCGATCGTCTTTAAGGCTTTAATCTGTTTTTTAAATGGCTCTCTCCGTAGCAGCTGCACGAGATAATAGCGGTTGTCTGGATCACTAACCGTTCCGCCAATAAGTAACATAGTGGCACGTTTTGCCAGACCTCTGGCGAGTTTGTTCTGTCCATAAACGTCAAGCGTATTAATCGCCGCCTGCTTCGGGTCTTTGTTCAATTCACCAGTGAGGATGTCCATGAGCACATCAGTAGCAGCCGCATCCCTATGGACTTCAAGTGCCTCTACAAGCGATGTGACAACTTCCGAGTCCTCGTCTTTTAACCCTGCGATGAGCGTTTTCGGCGATATCCCCTTGATATTTACCATTGCTTTCGCGGCGGCACGGCGCACCGTAACATCACTATGACTAATACCAGTGATGATGTCTCTTTTATACGATTCCTCCCCGAGCTGATAGAGCGTGGTGTTAATCTGCATCCTGAGTCCAGGCGCCGTGGTTGTTTCGGACTGAACGGATTTCAATGCGTCTACAGCTTTCGCGTCGCCGATGTCAGCCAATACCTGAACCAATTTACCTTTGAGAGCGGATGAGGTCGTCTCATCAGTCAGTTTAGCCAAAGTGAGATCTAATCCAATAGGTCCCATATCAACCAACATCTGTGTAAAATCGGTGTGAAGTGAGGGATACCTTCCCTTGGCAAGACTGTCGAGAATTAAGACACCTGCGTCATATCCCTTGTCCACGAGTGCTTGCAAGCCTGCTTTCCGTACCTGTGAAGGTTTACTGAGTACTTGCAGGATGTGTTTCATCTCAGCCTCTGTCAGTTGTTCAATCCGTTGCTCCCGTTGATTTTTGAACTTGGCTTCATCACCCCCCGCATTGGCATCTCTAGTGGAAAGTCCGTATGAATAAGCGATAAGAAGTAGTGCCCGAGGTTCGAGTTTATTGACCTCTTCCTCTTCTGCCTTTTCGAGATGTATAACAGCTTCTAAGGCGTTCCCGCTGTCAATCAATTTACTTTTGCCTACCGTTAAGTTGCTCGGTCCCTTCTGTTTTGTTTCACACCCTAAACTCGCGAGCAACAGAACAACGAGCGGAATAATTACAAACCCTTTCATTGTGATCTGCTCTCCTCCTGATTTTTGTAGTATGGATACGCTGAATATGAGTTGCGCTTTTTAATACACACGTGTAACTGCGCGTCAGGTTAAATTGTGACTTTGAAATATTCCCCTATAACAATACCACAAAATCCTAAAAAAGTCAAGTGTAGATTTCGATTTCTACAGCAGGAGTGAATCCGAGATTATAGGTTGTCAGTGATCAGCGATCAGCAGTCAGTTGCCAACTGATTGAATAAGGTTGACATGCGCGCGAGTTTTGATTATACTAAAGATTAAAAAACTCTGTAACTCGCGCCTATAGGAAGGGAATTTCTCATGATTTTTTTTCGTTCTCATCGTGTCAATTCTGTATCGCTATCTCGCCAACGAAAAGCAGATTTTCAAGAAATTAGAGCAACAAAACTATGGAGTATACTCGGTACGTTGCTTATCTGCACGGTTTTACTACAAGGACCAACATCCGCGCAGCTGATGGCACCAGAAGAGGTCCTCGGATTTCAGGTCGGTTCGGATTATCAAGTGGCAGGTTGGAAAACTGTTTCCGATTACATGCGCCATGTCGCAGCAAATTCAGATCGGGTTTTGGTGGAAGAACTCGGAAAAACAACCGAGGGCAACGATCTTCTGATGCTGCTGATTTCCACACCGCAGAACTTGGAGAACTTGGCGCGTTATCAGCAGATTCAGAGAGAATTAGCGATCCCCACCAAACGTAGTGCCGAACTCGACGCACTCGCGCAAGAAGGTAAAGCAGTTGTACTGATTAATTGCAACCTCCATTCCACAGAGATCGCCGCCTCGCAGATGTCAATGGAACTTGCCCATCAATTCGCAACAGCCGAGACACCGCAAATCAGAGAGATTCTTGAAAATGTGATAATTCTGCTCATCCCTTCCGCAAATCCCGACGGGTTAAACATCGTAGTGGATTGGTACAACCGCACCGTCGGTACCCCTCACGAAGGATCAGAAATCCCGTGGTTGTATCATAAATATACAGGACATGATAACAACCGCGACTGGTTTATGTTGACACAGATAGAAACACAGTTGCTGACGCGAGTGCTTTATGAAGAGTGGTTTCCAGAGGTTGTCTACGACGTGCATGAGATGAGTTACCGGGGTCCGCGGTTTGTGATTCCCCCGTATTTTGAGCCAGTCAATCCGAATATCCCTCCGCTTTTACAGCGGACGCTTTCGCTCATTGGTGCACAACTCGCCTTTGACTTGACGAGCGACGGGTTCACAGGTGTGCTTTCAAGTGCCGTCTATGATACATGGTGGCACGGTGGATTTCGGACAGTGCCGTATCGCCATAACATGGTAGGCATCTTGACGGAAGCGGCGCGCGTGGAGATCGCAACGCCGATTTTTCAACCCCATCATACTTTAAAGGGATACCGGCGCGGGCTTGATCAATATGCGCTCCGTACGAATTTCCCAGAACCGTGGCCCGGAGGTTGGTGGCGATTGCGCAACATTGTAGACTACGAGAAGGCGGCAGCATTCTCAATTCTCGGTTTCGTCGCCGAGCATCGGGTAATGCTGAAAACAAACTTCTACAAAATGGGGCTTGATGCGATAGCAAAAGGAAAAAACGAACCACCTCGCGCGTTTCTCATACCGACTGAACAACGCGACATTCACACAGCACTCAAGATGTTGGATATCCTGAAACGCGGCGGCGTACAGATTCATCAGGCAAACGCGCCATTTACCGCTGACGGTGTAGAATATCCCGCGGATACATACGTTGTTTTGATGTCTCAACCGTTTCGGGCACACGCGAAGGATCTGCTTGAGGTGCAACGCTATCCAGAACGCCGCCCATCCCCCGAATCACCGCCCGAACGACCTTATGATATTGCAGGCTGGACTCTCCCATTACAGATGGGGGTGCGGACGATCGCGGTTGTGCATCCGTTCGATGCGGACTTAAGGCAGCTGCCGATGCTTCCAGCGGTGCAAGGCACGTTGGACGGTACACCTGAACCGACAAGTTATCTGTTCGAGAATCGAACGAACGCTGAAGCACTTTTCCTCAACCATCTGTTCAATGCGAGACTCGGCGACGACAGTCCTAAATATAAACTTTACTGGGCGCGACGGGATGTAGAACTTGCTGGCAAAACATTGCCTCCTGGGGCTATCCTGATTAAGACTGTGGAACCGCCAGCACATCAAATTGCAGAGTTGAATGCACTCGCATCGGAATACGGCATCCACATCCACACCGATGCATCCATCAACGAAGAAAAACTCAGTCGTACATTCTCAAGAGTGAACGCGCCGCGACTTGGTCTCTATAAACCGTGGACAGCGAACATGGACGAAGGATGGACGCGCTGGGTACTGGACACACACAGGTTCAATTATAATAGTCTCACGAATGCAGAAATTCGCGCGGGGGATTTGGCAACGCGGTACGATGCTATCATTCTGCCGGATCTGGGTGCTTCGGGTATTCTCAATGGACACGCAGCCGGAAAATTACCGCCAGAATACACGGGTGGCATCGGTACTGAAGGGTTGGCGAATTTGCGGACGTTCGTGGCGGACGGTGGGACGCTTATTTGTTTCAATCGTGCGACGGAACTGCCTTTGAAATACTTTGGACTCGGCGAAAAGGGTATCGTTAATGTCGTAGAAAAAAATAATCAGCCGAACGAAGACGCGTTTTTCTGCCCGGGTTCATTACTGCGCGTTCGGATAGACACAAGGCATCCGATTGGACACGGATTAGACAGCGAGATGGCAATCTTTTTTAAATCGGGACCTGTTTTTGACGGTGTTCGCGGCGACTCAGAAGCCGTGGCGACGTACCCCGAATTCAATCCGTTGATGAGTGGATGGCTCGAAGGCGAAAAACGGATTCGTCAGAAGGTAGCACTTTTGGAAACACTATTGGGCAATGGACGCGTGATTCTTTTCGGGTTTAAACCGCAACACCGCGGGCAGTCTTATGGGACCTTTAAGTTGCTCTTCAACGCGATTTATTATAGTTCAATATCAGAAGATATGTAGGTCTATGCTTTGGCAAACTCTGATACTTGAGCAGTTTCAGCGAATTTTCCGCTTGCCAAAGCAATATTAAATGGACTAAAATTTTTTGATACAGAAACCGATGAATACCAACCTTGTTGATTTCAGAATGATAAAATAAGGAAGACAAAATGGCAGAAACACAACAGAATCAACCAAGATCCAAATTGCCATCAGCGCAACACACACTTTTAACAGCTGAGGATCTATGGAAACAACCTGATGATGGGTATCGGTACGAACTGGTGAAAGGGGTCATACGTAGAATGTCACCAGCAGGATTTGAACATGGGATTCGAGCGGCTAAAATTGGAAGACATCTTGACGCGCACGTTGAAAAGCATAAATTAGGCTACGTTTGTGGTGCCGAAACGGGATTTAAGATTGCCCAAAATCCAGATACTGTGCGTGCACCAGATGCTGCGTTTGTTCGCCAAGCTACAATTGATGAGCGGGGTATTTCAAAGGGCTATTGGGAAGGGCCCCCCGATCTTGCCGTTGAAGTCATCTCTCCAAGCGATACCTACACTGAAGTCGCAGAAAAGGTGGATGAATGGTTAAATGCGGGGTGTGCGATAGTGTGGGTTGTGAATCCGCGTCGAGAAACCGTAGAAGTGTACTGGTCTCCTGAAGACCTCACTGTTCTGCATGGAGACGACATCCTTGATGGCGGCGACGTTATTGAAGGGTTTCAGTGCAGGATTGGTGACCTATTTATATGATAAAACTGAACGGTAGGTATCTTATGTTCACGACGACAGATAAGACACTCGTTAGCTGGTTCTGCTTTGATGAGGAAGCCCCAAAGCACTGCAGCGTGATTACCGTGCAGGCAGCAGAGAAGTATGACGCACTTGCTTTTGGACAGGATGCTCCCGGTAAGTGGTCTACCGCCAGCGATGATAACACTCGTACACAAACCCCTGAACAACTCGCGCAAAATCCGGCACAGGAAATTGTACTCGGACAGTTCATGATGATGGCAGCCGTTTACAAGGATAACTCGGTCACCATTTACCGTGATGGGGAAGTGTACGCCAGCTATACCATCAAAGAGCCTTTCGATTTTCTGAACAGCCCCTATCTACAACTTGTAATTGGCTCAGTCAATCTAAATCCGAACTACGCCACATCGTTCAAGGGAAAAGTAAAGGACGTACGGATTTATGCACAGGCTTTGACGCAAGATCAGATTAAGGAGCTGAGACCGAACGCGCCTTCGGTAATTCAACCGTTCAGCTGGTATGATTTCTCGAAAGACGGTTGGTGGGAAGACCGTGCTGGAAAATTTCCTGAATTTAGAAACATGGCAGCGATAAAAGAGAACGATGAAGACGCGTATATTGTTTTCGATCGAGACGACAGACACATGTTTACCCTCGACAACGAAGCCGTCCGTATCGCTCGTGATTTTCGTCAACGGCTGATGCATGACCCGAGTCGACCGACATATCACTTGGTTAATTCCGAAGGCGATAACGAAAGGAACTATTCGACCGATCCGAATTTCATGATCTTCTGGAAAGGCCAGTATCATTTCGGTTATATGTGCAAAGGTGACGAGCACGCTTTCGGTCATTTCACGAGTACTGATCTTGTTCACTGGCGGCGGCGCGGGGACTGTGCTTTGGGCAGCGGTGGTTGCGGTACAGGGGGTACGATTATCACGAAAGACGGCAAGAAAGTTATCTTTGTCGGCATATTTGGCGGTCGTCCGACTTATGTGGAGGCTTCGGATGAATATCTGGAGGACTGGTCTAAACCGATTGAGATTGAGGTGCCGCAAGAGGCGCGAGATGCCGATTATTGGGTATTCTGGGATCCGACAGCTTGGGTTGAGGGAGATTACTACTACATATTTTCGGGTGATCACGCTATGGAGGATACCCGACCGGGATTGGGGGCATGGTATAAACGGACGACACTGATGCGCTCCAAAGATTTTAAGAAGTGGGAGTTTCTCGGTGAATTTATGACGAAAGAGTTGCCCGGACTTGAGCAACACGATCATTCCTGCACCGATTTCTTCAAACTCGGCAATAAACACATGATGCTACTTATCAGCCACAGCTGGGGGGCGCGGTACTATTTGGGCGACTGGAAGGATAACAAGTTCACACCCGAGTTTCATACCAAGATGAGTTGGACCAACAATTATCGCGGCATACCGATCTATTGGGCACCCAAAACCTTCCTCACACCAGACGGACGCAGAGTCGTCATTACTAATATACAGGTTAACCTTGGCAACCCCTTATGGAGCTGTATATTCTCATTGCCTTGGGAGTTGAGCCTGCCTGATGACGGGATTGTACGTATTAAACCGGTTCGTGAGCTTGAGTGTCTGCGTTACAACGAAACGGTTGAGAAGGACATTACGGTCAAAAACGGCGAGGACTACAGGCTGAAGGAAATCTCAGGTGATACGGTTGAATTGAATGTCGCAATCAAGCCTACTGAAGCGAGGGACTACGGTGTAAAAGTGTTCTGCGACAAAGATAACCAGAATGGTATGGAGATCTTCTATTCAGTCGACGAGAAGACGATTTCAATAGGTGATGGCAACGAAGAGCAAAAACTTTATGGTAGTTCACAACCTTATGGCGTTGCACCGTTTACGTTGAAAGCCGGAGAAGATTTGAATTTACGGATATTCATCGACAGAGCACTCGTAGAAGTCTTCATCAATGAACGTCAGGCAGTCGTACAGAGCCAACTGCATAAGCCGGAAGATGTTGGCATCTGCCTTTACAGCATCGGTGGGGACATCAAGGCAGATGTAACGGGGTGGAAGATAGCGGCGGCGAACCAATGGTGATACCACCCACACGCTAAAGCGTCGGGCTTCGGCGAGGCGAGTGGTAAGATTTTTGATAAATTCCTCTAAAATCTATAATCACCCATTACTTAACAGAACTTACGCACCTTGCGTAAATATAGGACGTTTGGCGGTCAAAAAATCGGTAATTTCCGTATTTAAACCCCCTAAATCCCCCTTATCAGGGGACTTTAAGAGGGAATGCGTAAGTCCTACTAAAAAAAAGAGTGGGCAGTTGGTACCATCACCGACCTATCTCTTTTTTTTCTCTTTTTTCACGATTCATTGTCAAATCATCGGTTAGGATTCTCTCAATATTGCGCTCAGCGAAAGCCGCAATCGTCAAGGATGGATTCGCTGTCGCACAAGAACCCGGTAACAACGATCCGTCCATAACATACATCCTCGGATACCCGTGTACGCGCCCGTAGAAATCACAGGCTTTCCCCATCACCATCCCACCCAAAGGGGTATATGTAGTATCTTTAATCAGATCAGGTGGACTGATAGGAAGACCTGCTGGTATCTCGAGGTTACCATTGTTAGAAGCGTTTATACGCTCGACGAAATCTGCTGCTGCGCGTGCAGCGCGGTCGTGGCCCCCGGCGGGCCATATCAATTCCGCCCTGTGGGCGTCTGTATCATAGAAAAACTGTCCGCGCTCGGTATCTAAAGCGTTCATAAAAAGCATTAAACACTTACATTCTACGCCTATAGGCAAGAAAGGAGATTCAATGAGTGCGGGTGTCTCTGTATTCTCACGATCTAAAATGGCTTTGATGACCGGTCCGCCTTGCTGCTTTCCAGTTTCTACACCCACCCCCGTGCTGAACAAGATATTTCCGTTTGTTCCCCATCCTTGCCCAACTGCGTTGTTGAGATTTGGCAAGTTGCCGAGCTCGCGGGCTTTTACGAGCAACTCTGTCGTGCCTATAGAGCCGGCAGCGAGAAAGAGGTAAGTCGTGGTAAGTTTTTTCGACTGTATCACCTCGCCCGTCTCATCAATCTGCTCAACTGTTACAACATATTTACCGCTGTTTTCAGTTGTGATATCCAGAACGCGATGCAACGGATGAATACTGACAAATCCTGTCGCTTCCGCCATCGGTATATAGTTTTGATCGAGCGAATTTTTGTATCCGCTATTACCGCCATAAAGTATTTCGCCGATAATAGCAGACGGTAGGCGCGTGCCAGCAATCTCAGCACGGATAATATCCCAATCAGCGGCTTGCCCGACGTCTACAGTTTCTAGCCCGATCTGGTTCACGAGTTGGGTAAATACGCGGGTGTAATCGTAGTGGGGTTGCGCTTCGATGTCCGGGGGCACGGTTGTGACACGCAGCAGAGAACGGACGCGTTCATAATAGGGTAGCAGTTCCTGATAGGAGATACCGATCGGAAAAATCTGATAAAAAAGATCTTCAGGGGGTTGTAGGCTAACCCCACCGTATACAATGGAGCCGCCACCGACAGCTGTCCCTCGATAGACATGCATGTTGGGGTAATCCACACGGTCCAAGACCCCTGTATATTTCCCGATAGGGAAGGATGGACCGAACGGCAAAACCGTTTTGTTGCGCAGCCATGTTGAACGACCGTCAGGTGGGAAAGTCGGACTAAACGGTGCAGATGCGCTATCCCAGCGTCTGCCTTGTTCTAAGACCATCGTCCGTATCCCCGCTTCCCCCAATCGCAAAGCCGTCACCGCACCGCCAAAACCGCTACCGATAATCAGGGCTGGAACGTCATCTTCAGTTTCTGTCTGGGTTGCTGTCGGTAAGGGAATACCCATCGGATCACACCCTGAGATTCCTACACTGCTGCCTATTGCGAATCCCGTTAAACCGCTTTTTATAAATTGCCTACGTGTTAGGTGGCTATAATTTTTGTTTTTCATTTGGTATCTACGCTATAACCGTTCTGACTCCTCGTATATTTAGAGAAAGCACGACTTCCAAACGTGCCTCCACAAAGAAATGATTACTTCAAAATCATCATCTGCAGTTAATAAAGAGATATTATTAGAGGACGCGTTCGCCTAAGGATACCCCGCATCTCATGAGTGAGAGCATGGGAATATCCGAATACCTAAAATCTCAAAACTGCTTGATATACGTGTTTTGGGGTCAGTGTTTCTCTATACGGGGAGTGCTTATGCAAGAGAAACGGAGACGACAAGGATTCGTCACCGCGTTTCAGAGTGATGGCAATCTTTCCATATAGGTGCTGGTCTCCATTTATAGATGACACACAAATCGTGTTATCTGATACAATAGAAACCAGCGCTGTCATACCTGACGTATGGCAGTGCTAAGCGTCGCGGGTGCGGTA
>VXXH01000117.1 GCA_009835515.1 Candidatus Poribacteria bacterium | reverse complement strand
CCCTTGAACATCTCATACAAGAAATTTATAGCAACCCGAACGACACAGAGATACGTGAAGGTTTGGAACGACAGGTGCGTGAGCAATTAATGTTAACAATTGACCGATTGATGTCGAAAATTGATGTTGCCGAATTTATTCGATGCCTAAATGCTGTTTTAGAGGTCGCAAAAGGTAAGAAAGCTGAGAACGCTAAGAATTTAATACAGCAATTAGAAGAACAACATGAGCAGAATCCTGAAGCACCTGAAGTGTTAAACTTGATTAGACAAATTGCGAAACTAATTACAACTGGAGAAAACAAAATAGCAACGCAAAGTTTTCTGCCGAAAAGTATTGACAGAACAGAAATTGCGGATCAGATTGACCTTCTGGAATCAACTGCAAAAAAGATTAAAGACATTCCAACCCTGGAAAAAGATAATGACAAAAAAGCCGATATTGAAACCGATGACGATTTCCTAATTAGCACAACCCGTGACCTACTCACACTCTACAAACGAATCCTCAATGACTATCAAAATGCCAAACTCTCACAAAGCACACTTGACTTCAACGATTTGCAGCTGAAAACGCGCGACCTACTCCGAAACCACGAGGAAATCCAACAAGAACTCACCAAACGCCATAAATACTTCATGGTAGATGAATATCAGGATACAAACGAATTACAGTACGAGTTGGTAATGCTGTTGACAAATAAACTCGAAAGCGCGAATCTCTTTATCGTCGGCGACCCGAAGCAGAGCATTTACGCGTTTCGCGGCGCGGATGTCCGTGTATTTAAGAAAACGCGACAAAAAATCGTTGAAAACGGCGGACTCGCCATCTCCCTAAAAGAAAACTTCCGCTCCTTGCGCGGTCTCATTGGGTTTACCAATCACTTTTTCGGTCGCTTGATGGGTGCCGAAAGCGAACATGAATTTGAGGTGCCGTATGAATCCCTTATCAAAGCGCGATCTGTCAATGCAAACGGTAGTATCGAGATTCTTCTCGGAAAAAAGAGGGACGAGGCAGCAAACGAATACACGATCATTGCACGTCACATCAAAAACATGAAACTAAACGAAGATACAGTATGGGTCCGCGGTGAGAATAGCGGCGAAGTCGAGCGTCCAATTGCGTACGGCGACATCGCTATCCTCATTCGGAGCAGAACACATCTTCCCAATATTGAGCACGCGCTACTCGAGGCAGGCATCCCTTATCTCACAACAGGTGGTATCGGTTTCTATCAAAGACAAGAAATTTACGATATCTGGAACTATCTCAATTTCCTTAACACGCCGACAGAGAACCAGACATCTCTCGTCGGGATCCTCCGTGGTCCTGCTTTCGGTATCTCTGATACTGAACTCTACGAAATTTCACTACAAGAAGACACAGGCTTCTGGGACAAAGCGCGGAACTATCAAGCACCTTCTGAGCATCTCAGAAACGCGATAGATACCTTAAAAAAGCATATCCAAATTGCACATCGTACACCTGTAAACCAACTTATTGTGACCATCGTTAATCAAACAGGAATGATTGGAACACTGAAGACAGGAAAACAGGGAACTCAACGGTGGGCAAACTACCAAAAACTCCTGGATCTCGCAAGAAATTTTGACGGAGATGAGAACAGGCAAATACTTCTGGATTTCATTGAATTTTTGGATACCTTAACCACGGAAGAGCCTCGCGAGGGCCAGGCACCAGTTGAAGCCAGCAGCGGAGCGGTGCAAATTATGACAATTCATGCCGCCAAAGGGAAGGAATTCCCAATCGTCATACTCCCATGCCTTGACCGGAAGGGACGGACAAACAGTGAGCCTTTTATTGATGAAACACTCGGCATCGGTTTCAGTCCGCTCAAACCCAATGAAGATTATAAGAAAACTAAACCCGGAATCGTTCCTCACATCAGAAACCGGTCAAGTAAAAAAGAAATTGCTGAAAAGAAGCGAATATTTTATGTTGGTGCAACGCGCGCCGAGGACAGGCTTATTTTATCAGGAACACTCTCAGAGAAAGACGAAGCACAGCAAATGCTTAAGTGGCTTGACACACACCTTGGTATCTGTGGCGGAGAAGACGATTTACCAAGTCTACCTTTCAAACTCAATGTGTTTCGACAACTCGAAGCCAGTACTTCCACGGCTGAGGTTCCCGATGAAACAACACCGGTCGAATTTCCAGAGGATCTGCCATCAATGCCAGAACCAAACGGGACCTCTTCGTCTTTCACTATCGCTGAACTTGCTAACTATGCGCGTTGCCCACTACGGTATCAACTGGAAAATGTATTACAAATCCCGACGGATGCGCAAGACGCAGCAGGTTTGGATAAAACCGAGTTTGCCGATGCGATACACCGCACCCTCGCGCGAATAAGACGACCATCAGATGTGCAAAATCTCGACACGATTATTAACCAAACTGCTGAGAATTATCTTGAAGAAACGAGCAAATTAACAACAGCACTTCACACATCTGCTAATAATTTCATTAACTCGCAACTCGGAGAAATCGCGCTCTCGGCATCCGAAATCCTTATCAACCAGCAGGTCCACGCGGATATTGAGGGACATATTATTGACGGCAGATTTGATAGGCTCTTTAAAGACCAAACTGGACACTGGCAGATAATCAATTATGAAACCGGCAATGGTCAGGCATCAGACGCAGATCATCCAGAAATGGAACTTTATAGCCTGCTTTTGCATCGACGTTACCCAGAACAACCGACACTAACGATAAATACCTTCTTTATTGAACAGGACCAATGTATACAGAGGCGTTTCAACGTATCAGAATTGCAGGAAACTACCGAAGAGTGGCAGAAAAAAATTTCGGCGCTGCAGCGGGGCATTTATAATAAAAATACAGATCATTGCCGTTCTTGTCCCTACGCAGACCCGAACGGACAATGTATAATTACCGAATCATAACATAAGGAGAAAAGCAATGAAAAAATTAACACCAATCATCGCAGTTATCACCCTTGTCTGTTTTTCAATAGGGATATGGCAACCCAGTTTTGCAGGCACATGGCGCGACGATTTTGAAGATAAAGACACCCGTGAATGGGAAATCTTTAATATCGACCGAAAGGTTGAAAAGTGGTGGGTCAGTGATGGTGAAGCCGTCGGCGAAATCTTCTTACCCGGTTTCATGAGTCTCTGGATAACAGGCGAACTCTCATGGAAACACTACTCCGTCTCCTGTCGCGCAAAGTTGGTGGAAGACAAGGATGAACCCCCAACCATCGGACTGACACTCCACGATAGAGGCGAAGAGGATAGCCGCTACCTCTTTTTTATCGATTATATTTTTGGCACCGTCCGAATTGTAAAGGCAGTTCAAGACGATTGGAATATCATTACCTACCTATTTGAGGCAGAAATAGATACGTGGTACGACCTGACCGCTACTATCTATGAAGATGGCACACTCGAATTTAAAATTGACGATGAGGTATTTACCGCCCTTGACGAAGACCTCTTAAAAGGTGGACAAGCCGGTCTCGTTGTCGCAGATGGACGCGCACACTTTGATGATGTCGAAATCACAGGTGCAAATATTCCCAATGGGGGTCCCGGAAAACCGCGTCCCGTGGAACCGCGAGCCAAACTCGCTACCACATGGGGGAAAATTAAGAAAATGGAACGACAATGATGCTTTATCCACTTTGAAATTAAGTGTAAACTCAGTCCAACCCTCAAAGTCAAATTTGACAAAACAATAAAGGAGAACACCATGATGAAAAAATATCTTATCTCCGGACTTATTGTTTGCGGTGTTGCTTTGAACCAATTCGCACTTGCAGGCACTTGGAAAGATAGTTTTGAAGATGACATCATATCGGAGTGGACAATCTTTAACGAATCTCCTGAAAAAGAAAAGTGGTGGATTCATGAAGGCGAAGCTATCGGGGAAACGGCTAAAGACACGAATTTAGTGAGTTTCTGGTTAACAGGTGATATTAAGTGGCAGAATTATACTATGTCCTGTCGCGCGCAAATTACTAAATTTAATAATGATGCCACTGGTTTCGGACTTTTACTCTATTTTAGAAGCGAAGAACTTTCCGGATATATGTTCAGGATTGAACATGCCCCTGACCGTGCCCGAATTTTAAAAATACTTCCACCTCCACAGCCGACGGTCCCATTAGGAGGTTTGGACATCGTAGTAGAAGCTGACAGGTGGTACCAGTTGACTGCTACAGTTTACGAAAACGGAACCCTTGAATTCCAAATTGATCAGGAGACCCTTAGAGTCGTTGACCATAACCCAAGGCTAAAGAGTGGACAAGCTGGACTTGCTGTAGGAAGTGGCCAAGCCCGGTTTGATGATGTTGAAATCACAGGTGCCAATATTGACGATGGAGGTCCGGGAAAAGCACGTCCTGTCGAGCCGAAAGCCAAACTCGCTGCCACATGGGGACACCTGAAAAGCAGATAACGAGGGTATACGAAAAATGGAGACGAAACAGACGGTTGGCATCGGCATTATCGGCATGGGATGGATGGGGATGACACACGCCCGCGCATATCGTCAGATTGCTGACCGGTTCCACGACGCCCCGCTCCAGCCCAAACCCATTATCTGTGCAGACGACGTTGTTGAACGCACAACCGAGGCAAAATCACGTTTCGGATTTGAACGCACAACGACCGATTTCCGAGATGTCATTGCAGACGAAGATGTACAGATCGTCAACATCGCCGCGCCAAACAATATGCACCTTGAGATTGTCAAGGCAGCCACCGCAGCCGGAAAACACATTTTCTGCGAGAAACCGGTCGGACGGAATCCCGCTGAAACGCAGGCAATATATACCGCCGCTCAGCAGGCGGGTGTCCTGACGTGTGTCGGTTATAACTACAGATGGGCACCCGTCGTCCAATACGCCCAACAGCTGATTTCAGACGGAAAACTCGGCAAACTCACCCATTATCGCGGCAGATTTTTCGCTGGCTACGCAAGCCATCCGCAAGCCGTGCTTTCGTGGCGGTTTCAGAAAGAGATAGCCGGATTGGGAACACTGGGGGACCTACTTTCCCACGTTATTGACATGGCACATTTTATCGTCGGCGGTATTGATAGCGTCATCGCACAACAAGAGACATTCATCCCAGAACGTCCCGTAGCGACAGCAGGCACCGGTACCCACTTCACACTCGGTGGAGATGGCGAAACGGAAGCCGTTACGAACGAAGACTATGTCGGTGCACTCGTCCGGTTCAAAAACGGTGTCAGAGGTACACTGGAGGCATGTCGGATTATTAACGGTCCCAAATGCGAGATGGCGTTTGAGGTAAACGGCACAGCCGGCGCCTTGCGTTGGAACTTCGAGCAGATGAATGAACTTGAGGTGTACCTACCTGCTGAAGACGGTTTCCCAGACGGATATACACGCATATTGAGCGGTCCGAGCCACCCGTTCCATAGCGATTTCAACCCCGGTCCCGGTGTCGGATTAGGCTACGACGACCTGAAGACAATCGAGGCACATCAGTTCCTACAAGCCATTCGCGCAGGAAAACAAGGCAACCCAAGTTTCCGAGAAGCCGCTGCTGTCGCCGATGTGCAAACTGCTATTCAAATCTCATGGGAGGAAGATCGTTGGATCTCCGTTTAAAAATCAAACAGACGCTCCTTCTCTGCTACTGCTGCCTGTTCTTTTCTCTTAACGCTGCCGCACAATCCTTACCCCAATTCACCGACATCACAGAGGCAGCAGGCATCAATTTCGTCCACAATACCGGTGCTTTCGGTAAGAAATATCTCCCCGAAACAATGGGTTCAGGTTGCGCCTTTATCGACTACGACACCGACGGATGGCAGGATATCCTCCTCCTCAACGGAAAAGATTGGGAAGGCAATCCAACTGGAAAACGGCAGACGATGGCACTCTACCGAAATAACCGTGATGGCACCTTCACCGATGTTACCGAAGCCGCGGGACTCGCTATACGGCTTTACGGCATGGGTGCTGCCGTCGCTGATTATGACAACGACGGCGACTCAGACATCTATATCAGCTGCCTTGAAACCGATCGGCTCTTTCAAAACCACGGTGATGGCACCTTCATTGACATCACAAAGGCAGCTGGCATCCATAACCCCGGCTTCGGTACAAGTTGCGCATGGTTCGATTACAACAATGACGGACATCTCGATCTCTACGTCGCAAACTACGTCGAATGGAGCAGAGAAAACGATCTCTTTTGTACCCTCGACGGCATCAATAAATCCTATTGCACCCCTGAATCCTACCAAGGACAAGCCAGCAAACTTTTTAGAAATCGAGGGAACGGTACATTCGCCGATGTCTCTCGCATCGCACGAATTGAGGACAACAACAGCAAATCACTCGGCGTTTGTATCTTCGATTACAATGCCGACGGATTGCCCGACATCTTTGAGGCGAACGACACACAACCGAATAAACTCTACCAAAACAACGGGGACGGCACCTTCATCGAAAGCGGGATGCTCACTGGGATTGCCTATAACGAAAGTGGTGTCGCGACCGGCGCAATGGGCGTTGACGCCGCTGATTATGATCGCATCGGCAGGGAAAGCCTCGTCATCGGTAACTTCTCTAACGAGATGCTCAATCTTTATCACAATGACGGCGACTTTTTCATCGACGAGGCACCCGCCGCACATATTGGAAACACAACGCTATTGACACTCACCTTCGCATGCTTCTTCTTCGACTTTGATCTCGACGGCAACCTCGACATCTTCACCGCTAACGGACACGTCGAAAACGACATCAATACCATCCAGAATCAGGTCACCTACGCCCAACCACCCCACCTATTTCATAACAACTCGCAAGGCAAATTCACTGACGTGCTCAACAAAGTCGGCGCAGACTTGGCAAAACCGATGGTCGGGCGAGGCGCAGCCTACGGCGACATCGACAACGACGGCGATTGGGATTTACTCGTTACCACCTCCAACGGACCGGTGCATCTCTTCCGAAACGACGGCGGCAACCGCAACGCCTGGATTAAGATACAACTTGTCGGCAAAACGAGCAACCGAGACGGCATCGGCGCACAGATTCGTATTACCTCGGCGTTAGGAACACAGACGCGAACCGTCAAAAGCGGCTCCAGTTACTGCTCACAGAGCGAACTCACTGCCATCTTCGGCATAAACGGGGACCCCATTATTGAGAAAATCGAAGTCCTATGGCCCAGCGGTACCATCAGCACACGCAAGAATATCAAACCAAACCAACAGATTCGTATTGAGGAAGTTTCACCGTAAGCATTTTTCTAATCCACTCTCTACAGAAAACACTACAGAGGAAGCACCATGAAACGCTTATGTTCCACGCTTATCACACTCCTCATCTTTGGTTCCCTCTCGGTTTCCGTTCTTGCAAAAGCCCCAGAAACTGCCAAAGTCGTATTTACATCAAGGCGTGATGGCAATTTTGAGATTTATATCATGAACTCGGACGGCTCTGATCAGATAAACTTAACCCAGCACCGTGCCAAGGATTCCACGCCTGTCTGGTCGCCGACAGGTGAACAGATTCTTTTCACCTCAGATCGAGGGGGAATCGAGGATCTCTATCTTATGAACGCAGATGGAACGAATGTGCGTCAGGTATTCAAAAAATTAATAGGTAGAGAGTTTCCAACTTGGTCGCCTGATGGAAAAGCACTTGCTTATCACCGATTTCACACATTCTCTATCTACACCGCCTCAAGTGCTGGAAAAGATGAGACAAAAGTTGCGGATGGCTTATGGTCTGCGTGGTCTCCCAACGGTTCTGAGATAGCCTTTATGGCAAGTAAGTTCGTTTGGGGTGAAAACGGAAATCTCCAAGTTCCGAATGTCAGGATCCAGATTATCAATCTACAAACGCATGTAGAAGATGTGCTTCTTCCAGGGCAGATTGGGATGTTCGACCCCGCCTGGGCACCCGATAGTGCTCAGGTAGCCTTTTCTTGGAGGGGTAGGCAAATAGGGGGCACTATGGGTATCCATGTTGTGAACCGAGATGGTAGCGGACTCAGGAAGATTGTTGACGTTGAAGATGGCATGGCAGCGTTTAACCCTACCTGGTCACCGGACGGGAATGAACTCATTTACAACAAGGGAGTGGGTGGGGTTAGAGATCTCTTCAAAGTCGCTTTGAGCGGAGGTGTCCCTGAACGACTCACACACCGACAAGGGGATAATTTCGACGCGGATTGGTTCGATCCAGCGTTCGCTTTGCCGGTCTCGCCCCAGTCGTCCTTCCTGACGACTACATGGGGGAAACTCAAAACACAAGACTGATTCAAACAATTTCTTGGCTCTGTATCCAGCACGCCCTCAGCTAACCAACCACAGCAAGAACATCAGTGTCCTTTTTATTTTTTAAGTCGTCCCCAGACCGTCGCAAGTTTTCCTTCTGCTTCAACTGCAAACGCACCATCGGTCTGCGCGCCATTTTTACCCATCAAATGGTAGGCGTTGCCTGATGTATCTGAGAACTTCCGTGTTCCGCTCGCTTCATCAAAATGCCACAACGCAACCGTCTTTGCGTCATTCTTGAACTTTGTGCGCGGCGTGAAATCGCGTTTGGCAGTATTGTAACGCGCAATCGTTGAGATGCGGACTTCATCAATATATCCAGCAAAATGACCCCAAAAATGCCCGCCGTGCCAATCAGACTCGATTTTCTCTCCAAATCCACCGATTGTAAAATCCCGTGGATGTCTGGCGTGTGAGAGATCGGCTGCGAGAATTGTTCTTCCCTGTGAGACGCGCACGACATCGTTAATGATGAGCACCCTCTGTACCCCTTCCGCCTGAAAGACGACGTGATGCCATTGATTCAGAAATAAAGAAAAAGGCGGTACCATGCCAAACGCCACTCCACGCAAAGGATGAAGGTGCGTTGCACTCATGAGTCTTAAACCTAAGTTGGGCCCATGGTTCCAGACATACATCCGCACCTGTTGGCTGAGAATCAGGGCGTGTGTATCCCTGTTAGGCGGCGTGGTTAGATATATCCACGCTTCAAAGGTGAATTCATCTGTGCCTTCCGGCAAGAGGACACCGAAGGTCTCAAAGTCCAAAATGGCGTGATCGTCCACCCCATCAAGAACTAAATAGTTCCCACCCGCAGGTGAAGGCGGCGGAATCACTTCAGCACTCAGCGGAATTAAAACCAGCAGGAAAAGAAAAGCAAAAATTGACAGATTTCGTAAATTTTTCATCTTCGTAGGTCTCCTTCCCAAATATCTCTATGAATCTCAAAACGATTCCGACTTGACTTGACCCCATGTTGTTGTTAAAGAAGTGTCGGGACGAATTTCAAGATTACCAATACCGTCACCATCAATCACAGTAGCCCCATTCATACCGATGAGCGTCTTCCCATTCCCAGATGTATCTTCAAAGCGATCCGCACCTTCCTTGTCATTGAAATCCCAGAGTGCTAACGTGTGTTCGTCATTCAAAAAACGAGGTGATGGATCAAACGGATTGTGACCCTGCGCAGCGCAATCATACCGAGCGATATTTGAAAACCTGATCGCATCAATTTCGCCTTGAAAACTACTCACTTGGTATAACAACCCACCGTTAGGGGCCACAAACTTATCCTCACCATATCCGCCTACGACGAAATCTTGAACCCTTTCAGGTCTACGGATATTCAATGACACCCTGTCCACACGGGCAAGTCTCCAGCCTTGACTAATTCGGTTGTTGGTCGCATGACAAAGCGTGCCGTTCTTGAAAATGATTGCTATATAGTTCCATTGATCCTTCTGGATTGGACTATCAGTTCCGGCAAGTCCGTGAGCTGTGTCTCCTGCAAGGTATGCATGCCGATAACTGCAAAGTTGATTCTGTCCGAGTATACACTTCTCTCTTGCCAGCAACCCGATGGAAACTTGCTGATTCAGAATAAGGTCTCTATCTTTTTCCTTGGGTTCAGTTTTCGGATAGAACCATATTTCAACAGTAAACGCATGGGTGCCTTCAGGGAAAATATGCCCATGTTCCGCAAAAGGGAGTATTGCATAGTCATCCTCACCATCCAACGACAAAACTCCCCCGGAAGGCTCGAAAGAAACTACAGGCATAGCTAATAAACTCAACAACAATACCGCACTGAGTACACTTAGTCGGAACTTAAAATTAATATACATCAGTAACCCTCTTTCTTAGGTTAAACATTAAAGTCCCTGCCACAAACGTATAC
>VXXH01000196.1 GCA_009835515.1 Candidatus Poribacteria bacterium | reverse complement strand
AAAGCATTCTCACTGCGAAGCAAAATTATGCCATTTAAGGCATAATTTCATTACGGGCTACGGTCTCTGTAACGCGCCCCCAGAAAGCCGCCGAGTATATGCGCGATGAGCGTTGCTGGCCATAAGTAAACCATCGCAGTTTGCCACTTCCAATTGAGGATAAAGTGTCGAACAACGATGTTCATTGTAATCGGAATGTAGAGACATCTGCTCCACGGGCGGCTGAATCTTTTAAAGCGTCCACGGAAAAATCCGAAAGTGAAGTGAATTACAAAAGCCGCAAGAGAGATTAAGAGATTCAGATCAAAGTCTCTCATTTTTTTAGGAGCGTTTTGACATCTCGGCGTAAACGCAGCATCGCGGGTTTACTTCGACTATCGTAGTAGTCATGGATGTTCCCATCCGCTTTGACGAGAACGAACCGCGGGCTATGGAGTACTTCGCTACCCTTGTGCCCCGCGGCCAAACTGAACCCTTGTTCGGCTAACTGATAAATATGTGCCTTGTCGCCGGTGAGAAAGTGCCAACGCCTATCGTCCGCACCATAAGCCTTTGCGTAGCGTGTGAGCACTTCTGTCGTATCCCGCTCTGGATCAACAGAGAACGAGACGAAATAGACGGGGTCTGCAACAAATTCGGATTGCAGGCGTGCCATCTCTTGTGTCATCGCCGGACAAATCGTTGGGCAATTGGTGAAGATGAAATCCGCGATCCAAACTTTGCCAACCATATCGGATAACCCTAACGGTTCTCCCTGTTGGTTGGTCAGGCTAAAATCTGGCACACTGATAGAAGCAGTTTCAGTGAGTACTTCTGGTTTGGTGCCAAATACCGACCATAAGTTGACAGCCGCGATAACGATAATGATGACACCCAGCATTACCCAGATGAGGGTGCTTTTGTCAAATTTGCGCTTCGTTTTAGTGGCATTATCGGCTTGTGCTTCCATATTCCAAACCCAGTGGGTAGTTAGTGAGCCGACGTATCCACAACTTCCGCCGCCGGTTTCTCTATGCCGTCGAGTCGTGCGTCTAACGTGAGATCGGGCATCAACATGATGACGAGAAAAACGCAGATAAGGAAGGGTGTTATCACGATAGCTGCCAATGTTTTCCTCTCAAACTTCAGATGCATAAAATAGATAGCGACTAAAGCGGCTTTAGAACAAGCTAATCCGATGAGCAGGATGGCTTTCAGCACAACCGCGTAATCAGGGATTGCGACAGCGACCTCAATGATGGTGAGTGCAAGAAGCCACCAGAAAATTCTAAAGTATTTTGGATGCTCTTTGTGTCCGTTCTCTGCCATTTTCATTACTCCTATAGTAGATAGATGAAGGTGAAAACCATAATCCAGATAAGGTCAACGAAGTGCCAATAGAGTCCAACGATTTCTACCTCATGGTTAAACTCGGCAGTATATCGACCCGACCACCCGTTTCTTAAGATAACGATGAGATAAATGACACCACCGGTCACATGTAGTCCATGGAAACCAGTGATAGCGTAGAAAGTCGGACCAAAAAGCGTTGAGCCACCAATCGCTGCACCTGATAACCCGTGCTCGGGGATACCTGTAAGTGTCAACCCATGATGAATCAGATGATACCATTCATAAGCCTGTAATCCGAGGAAGATAACACCGCCTAAAATCGTTAACCCCAGAAAGTCGCACATCCGTCCGACCTTACCGTCCTGAATCGACTCCAATGCTTTCACCATAGTGACACTACTGCATATCAGCAGGAAAGTCATGAATGCGGTTAGGTTAATGCCGAGAATCTCACTCGGCGGGACCCATCCGACCATGCCTGCACCTGCCCGGAGCGCCGCGTACGCTGCAAGCAACGCGCCAAAGGACATGGTATCCCCGACGAGGAAAATCCACATGCCGAGCTTACCAAGACTGTCCGGCGTAAGTGAAGGTTCGTATACGTCTTCAGTGTGGTCTAAAGTGGTAGCGTGTTCCACTATATTTAAACTCCTTTATTTATTATCAGCCGTCAGTTATCAGTTGTCAGTCGTCAGTTAATAATTTCTGATGCGTAGCAGACGCTCCTTTAACCGACTCCCGATAACAGATAATCTATAACCGTTCCATTGTAAGAAAATCGTGCCACCGATGATCCCAAAAACAGTAAAGGGCATTGCTATCATAAAAAGGATACTCCAATTAAAACCTTTACCGATAGGGTCATCAAGTGTTTTACACCCGGGGCATGCTTCAAGGGTCATCGGTACGATAAACATGACAAATATCAAAACGGAAGCCCCTAAGACTTTTGTATAGCAAGTTTTGGCTTGCAAGCTACGCCAAAATAGTTTATGCATTTCAACAATTCCTTTAGCAATTCTACGATAAATACACCAAAACATAGAGAATTGGCCAGAGTGCGACAACAAAAATCCAGTAGATCGCACAAGTATCAACGCCGGTGTAACGGTCTCCAGAGAACCGTCCTGCTATCGCCATAGCGAACACTATAAATACCCATATAACAGCACTCAGGACGTGAACAGCGTGGCACCCGATTAGCACATAAAAGATACCGCCATACACACCAGACTGGAGTGTAAGTCCGTTGCGAATGAGTTGGACCCATTCGCTTCCCTGCACACCGAGGAAAAGCAGCCCAAGCACTCCTGTGATCAGTAGCCAATTACGGAGTTGTTTCACTCTGTCTTTTTGAATTGCGCGCCACGCTTGAAACATCGTGTAACCACTGAGCAGCAGCAGGGCGGTATTAATGCCAGTTACGACACGTGGCAACTCAATCCCGATATGCGATGGCGGGGGCCATGTAACATTCCCGACCCGAAAGACGAGAAACGTCCCGATAAGCCCCGAAAACAGCATCGTCTCTGCCCCGAGTAAGACCAATACTCCCAATCGTGCGTTACTTAAGGGTTGGCGTTCTTGGACTTCAGAGTTATTATGTGTCATCATTCGCGCACCCTATTCTTTAGAATTCGCAGAACAATCTCAACTACCGCCGCAATAATCAGTAGCAGGACGATAATGCGAACGGAAACACCTAAAATCGTTGCAGTAACACCCCCTGCTATCGCTCCTATGACAAAAAGAACTGTCACAAGTAGAGAGAAAATAATAGTAAGGCGACGCTTTTGAACAATTTCCCCTATCGCTGCGATAATCAATAGCAACCCGATAATGCCCAGAACCGGAACAACAAGATGACTCACAACACTTTCAACAGATTGCGGTGCTTTGCTGCCTGTAATTATCGCTGCTGTCACAATAGCAAATAATCCTACAAACAACAGGGCCAAGATAAGTCCGAGGCGGCGATTTCGCTTGCGATGCTCTGGCGCGTTCATTTTCCTTCCTCATTAACCTAAATTTTATCCAACGCCATTGTGATAAATACCACTGGCAGATAAAGCAACGATGCATATAACAGGTAGCGTGCGGCTTTTACGGAGCGTGTACGTTGTAAATAGATACCGAATACCAGAAATGTCCCACCTGCCAACAGTGCTGTGAAAAAGTAGACACTCCCTGCGACGTTGTACAAGGCAGGCAACAAACCTATTCCGAGGAGTGCGACGCAATTAATCACAATTTGACGGCACGTGCTTGCGCCATCTGGATGAATAACAGGTAATAGGCGGAATCCGGCTTTTGCGTAGTCTTCACGATAGATGTAGGCAATTGCGAGAGAATGTGGCAGCTGCCATAAAAAGAGTATCGCAAATAGCACCCATGCCTCACCTGTCAGCGTCCCTCGCGCTGCGACCCATCCGACGACAGGCGGGAGCGCGCCCGGCACGGCACCGATAAGCGTACACAGTGAAGTCTTCCGTTTAAGCGGTGTATAGAGAAACAGATAACTCACCACTATCAGTGAAATGACGAATCCGCTCAGCATATTGACGATGAACGCCAAGTAAAGCATTCCGCTACCTGTGAGAACAACCCCAACGATTAATGCCTCCAACGGGTTCATCCTACCATCCGGAAGCGGTCTCTCCTGCGTCCGTTTCATCTGTGCGTCTACATCGCGCTCAAGGTATTGGTTGAGTCCTAACACACCCGCTGCTGTCAATCCTGCCCCGACAAGCGTATGCAAGCAGAGCAGCCAATCTACGGTCTGCTGTGCGCCGAGATAGAAACCTGCGGCGGTTGTAATGAGGATCATCAACACCAATCGCGGTTTGATGAACTCAATATAGTCAGCGACGCGTCGCGCAAAAACCGTGTGTTTCGACGGTGGATTTGCCGTATCTGTGTTCTCTGGTAACGTTACTGTTGTCAAAGGCATAATGTCTATTTCACTCTGTAACCAGCGCGCCGCTCGCCGCTGTTTCAGTAGTTACCGATGCGTTAGTGAACCGGTAAATCTTCAGGGTAAGCACAAAACTGCTTACTAACATAAGTGCACCGACTGCGACGTGCGCGGTGGTAATTGTGACTGTGAGTGCTGCTGCGAATGTCTCGCCGAATGCGGTCAGTTTCGCGAAAAACGCCCCGGTGCCGAGCATTAACTGGACAATAAGCAGTCCAAGTAATAATAATGGCGTTGATTGCCCAATTCCGTCTGATTCACTATTCACTGCTAACAAACGCCTTGTCAACAAAAAAATATGTAGTGCCACCAAGAAAGCAAAGAGGAGATGCGCATCAAGTCTGCTGCCGGTATGTCGCAAAATCGCCCCAAAGATGAGCTGCACATAAATGAGACATGTTGTAATCAGGCTTAACCGGCGCAATTTCTGTGCTGTCTCACCTGTAGTTGTCTTTATATCTTGCTCCCAGTCCCGCGAGGTGAACCAAGCGATGCCACAGAGCAGTGCGAAAAACGCTTGTGCCAGACATGCATGTACGATCGCAAAGTTGCGATTAATCTGCGTAACCCGAAGCCCACCGAGCACACCCTGTACAATAACAGCAATGAGTGCAGCGAGTCCAAGCCATTTCAGCCATTTACGGTAATCCTTCGCCAATATCAAGAGAAAGAGACCGATCGTCAAGATGCCGACGAGAGAACCCATAAGTCGATGACTATGTTCATACAAGATGCCGCCTACCATCTCCGATAAAGGATAGAGGAACATATTGTATCCAAAAGTTGTTGGCCAATCAGGGACAGCCAATCCAGAATCTGTGCTTGTGACAATCCCCCCGATGACAATCAACAAGAATGTCGCGCCTGCGGTGAGGCGTGCCGTTCTATGTAGCCATGGACTATAGTTAGCGTGTTGTTGCATGCCAAGTTTCCACCAAAGACCAAAAGTATAGAAGACTGGAAGATTCTTGGTTGGAAGGACGGAAGATAGGAAGGTTGGGGTACCCTCCTTCCATCTTTGCGTCCTCCCATTCCATTTTTTTTCGTCGCTTAGTCTCCGCCTGTAGCGGGTGCATGTTCAGGTTGTGCCTGCGGAATCCAATCAGATTCTTCACCGGGTACACTATATTCATAGGGGCCGCGGTAGACAGTTGGGATTTGACCGAAGTTGCCGTGTGGCACAGGTGTCGGTGCTTCCCACTCGAGTGTATTGACCTGCCACGGATTCTGTTCAGCGACTTTCCCCTTGTACATGCTCCAGAAGAAGTTAAAGACGAGTATCAGTTGTGCGAACCCAAGGGTAAATGCACTCATTGTGATAAAGATGTTCATACCTATAAATCCTTGGAATTCAAACTGCCACATTAAAAACTTAATCGTTGTTGGTTCCATCAGGAATTCATACTGCTGAGGATTGGAGATGCGTCGCATGTGTCCACCTACACCGAGAATATGCATGGGGAAGAATGTACAGTTGAACGCGATGAACGTCAACCAAAAGTGAATTTTGGAGAGTACATCGTTCATATAGCGACCATACATCTTTGGGAACCAAAAGATGATGCCACCGAAGATAGCGAATAGACTTCCGCCGAACACAACATAGTGAATATGCGCCACAATGTAGTAAGTATCGTGGATGAAGATATCGACTGGCGTATTTGCCATATAGATACCGCTGAGCCCTCCGATGACAAACATTGAAACGAAGGCGATCCCGTGAAGCATCGGGGTCGTAAATCGGATTGAACCTCGGAACATTGTTCCCAGCCAGTTAAATGTTTTAATGGCAGAAGGCACCGCAATGAGCATGGTTGTTGTCATGAAGAAGTTACCCATTTCGGAACGCATACCGCTTTGGAACATGTGGTGTCCCCAGACAATCCAACCCAAAAACGCGATAGCGATCATCGCGTAGACCATAGAACGGTATCCAAAGATTGGCTTCCGTGAAAAGACAGGAATCAGTTCGGAAGCGATTCCCATGCCGGGTAATATGAGGATATAGACCTCTGGGTGTCCGAAGAACCAGAAGAGATGCTGCCAGAGGAGCGGGTCACCCCCACCTTCTGCTGTTGCAGAGAAGAATGTTGTGCCCGCCAGCCTATCAAAGATGAGAAGCGCGAGTGCGGAAGACAACACAGGGAATGCGAGTAGCAAGAGGATAGCGACGATGAAAAGCGACCAGATGACTAACGGCATGCGAAAGAAGGTCATCCCCGGTGCGCGCATATTGATAATCGTGGTGATATAGTTAATAGAACCGACCAAAGAGGAGAACCCTTGAATGAGTAGACTGATTGCCCAGAGGTTCTGCCCCCACTCTACGCCTGTCCATTGCGGATCAGCAGAGAGGGGTGCGTAGCCCGTCCATCCGGCTGCAGCGTGTCCACCGGGTACAAAGAACCCAACTGCCATCACAATTGCAGCGAGAACTGCGAGCCAAAATGAGAGCATATTGAGGATCGGAAACGCCATATCGCGTGTACCGATCATCAACGGAATTAGGAAATTTCCGAAAGCACCCACCAAAATGGGAACGACGACAAAGAAGACCATAATGGTGGCATGCATCGTAAAGAGCATGTTGTAAAATTCGGGTGTGATGACACCACTCGGCATGTTTATCTCAAGCCATTCCTCTTTATCAGACTCATAGATACGTTCCCACATCTTGTCAGCCCCAGTGACAACTTCACCTTCGTCAAGATACTGTTGCGAAGCACCGATAATGGGTAGCGGCTGATCGGGGTAGGCGAGTTGCCATCTAAAGAGCAGTGCAAGTCCGCCACCGACAAAGAACATAATCAGTCCATAGATGAGGAACTGCTTACCGATTGTCTTGTGGTCGAGCGAAAAGATGTATTTACGAATAAAACTTTCTTCGTGATCATGTGACGCATGTTCGTTATCGTGCATATTTACCGTCCTCCTTAAGCCTATTGCGGCCATCTTTCTTGTACCCAGGCATCATAGTCTGCTTGTGTATGCACATTAAGGTAGCCGAGCATCCCGGAGTGTCCGAATCCACAGAGTTCGGCGCAAGGAATCTCATAGCGTCCTGCCTTTGTAGCCTCAAACCAGACATTGATAAATCGGTTCGGCAATGCGTCCTGTTTCAGCCGTAATTGTGGTACAAAAAAACTGTGAATGACATCTATAGAGGTTAAACGGATATGCACGACCGCGTTGACCGGGACATGCAATTCGTTTTCCAATTCCAGGTCATCATCTGTCCCGAATTCGTTATCGGGGCCGGGATAAGTCATATCCCAGTTAAACTGTTTTCCACTGACTTGGACGACAACATCTGGGTTATCGGGAAATTGTGTCGGCGACTTAATATTGTTCCATTGCGGGTAACTAAACATCGCGAGGACAAAGACAATCACCGTTGTAACAGCCGTCCAGACGATTTCCAGCGTTGTGCTCCCCTCAATGTAGTCTGCCTTTTTGCCTTCCTGATGTCGATATTTAATTAGAAAAACAATAAGCGTGCCCATCACAAGGATAAACACAATAAGGGTAAGCCAATAGATAGCGTGAAAGAGGTCATCAACGCCTTGCCCGAACGTTGATACGTTCTCTGGTAGCCATTGAAGCATCCAGTCCTCCTTAATAATGCGCTTCGCTCGTTGAAAAGCGACAAGCGCGTAAGAGTTTCGTTTTTAACAAGTCTAATTCGTTTGTGCAGACGCTGTAAGGATTGCGCCTACGTACGTCAAAACACAAAACAGCCCGGTAATCAGCAGAGAGAGGTTCCAGGGCGGTCCCTCTCCGAATGCTTTTGCGGTGGTATCAAGGTAAAGGCTGTGTCGAAAAGCTGCAAGCCCATACGTTAGTGGATTGAATTTCATTGCCCATGCTAACCAACCAGGTACGCCTGTACTCGGGAAAAACGCGCCAGAGAGAAGCCAAATCGGAATTAGCAGGAGATTCATAATTGCATGAAACCCTTGCGTTGAATCCATCCGCCACGCGATAAGTAATCCGAGGTTTGTCAGACCAAACGCTAAAAGTGTCATCACACCGAGCGAGAGTAAGAGCGAGGTTACGCCGAAGCGAATGCCTATCATTGGTGTGAATATTAGTAGTAGCAAACCTTGTAAGAGTGCTAACGTTGTTCCACCTAACGCCTGTGCGAAGACAATCCGCCACCTTGGCACTGGTGCGACGAGTACCGCCTGCAAGAAGCCTTCGCGCCGATCATTGACAACAGAAATTGTAGCGAAAATAGATGTAAAAAGCAAGACCAAAACGACGATACCGGGATAAAAGTATTCAATATAATCGGGTCCGTCTGCTGCCCCAGCGGGCTGAAAAGAGGCACTCAAACCGCTGCCAATGAGAAGCCAAAATACCAAAGGTTGCGCGATAGCACTGAAGAGTCGGCTCCGTTGGCGATAAAACCTGATGATTTCGCGCCACCAAATGGTTGTAATCGGTAGCAAATTTTTAATTTTCCTTGCGGCTCGTTGAGGTGGGTTAAGCATACACCCGCCTCCCGGTAGATCCGCCCTCCCAGCGCAAGCCTATAGAGGCTTGCGGGACAATGTTACGGGCTTTCAGTTTTGGATTCTTTTAATTTTTTCTATCCTTTCTCTCCACGAATGGATTTCCTGTCAACTTTACGAATACATCCTGCAGTGTCGGCTTCCCAAACCGAACAGATTGAATCACATCTGGAAAAGCAGCGACTACATTCCGAACGAATTCATGCCCGCGTTTACACTCAACACGCAGTTGGTTATCCGTAGATACGATTGAAACGCCGAACCGCTCGGTAATAGCTGTCCCAAGCGTTTCATTGTCTCTGCTCTCTATGAGGATAACATCACCCCCGACTTGGTTTTTGAGCTCATTAGGCGCCCCGATTGCCACCAATTTCCCCACATCCAAAATGCCGACCCGATTGCATGCCTCAGCATCATCTAACAGGTGCGTTGTCAGCAGCACCAAAATATCCTCTGTCTGTGCAAGCATACCGAGATAGTTATTGAGTTGTCGGCGTGTGGCTACATCCAACCCACTCGTCGGTTCGTCAAGGAGCAAAACGCGCGGGGAATGGAGCAGTGCTTTTGCGATTTCAACCCGTCTCTGCAAACCGCCGGATAGGCGTTCAACCCGTTCTGTTGATCTATCGGAGACTCCAAAACACTCCAGGAGCTCCGAAATTCGGGAACGCAGGGTTCTGCCAGCAAGTCCATAAAGATGACCATGGTGTCGCAAATTTTCAACGACGGTCAGTTTGACATCTAACGCTGGGTGTTGAAAAACGACCCCTAAAAGGTTCCGAATTGCTTTCACCTCGGTTGCTAAGTCATGTCCGAGGATACGAACAGTGCCAGAAGTTGCTGGCATCAGCGTAGACAGGATCCTAAAAAGGGTCGTTTTCCCACTTCCGTTCGGTCCGAGGAGTCCAAAAATCTCGCCGCATGAGACATCAAAACTTATATTGTCAAGTGTCTGCCGTCGCTGATAAGCATGGGAGAGATTCTCCACCTCAATTCGGCTGTTGGAAACTGTCGACAATCGGCTATCAGTAGTTATGGTATGCGAAACCTTTGTGTCTGCCACAAGGGAACCCTCTTGCTGACTGCCGATTGCTGACAGTTTACTTCATTTTCAGTGTGAAATCTTGCGTGATGGTGCCGCCAGCTTCCACAGTAACAGCGACAGGTGCCTTGCTGTTCGTGCCACAAGCTTCATGCCAATAGCCGAGTTTATATTCACCTGCGGGAACATCTTCAAGCGTGAATTCACCCTTTTCGTTGGTAACAGCAAAATAGGGATGCGGTACGTAGGAAATCCAAGCAGACATCCACCCGTGAACGTCGCATTTGACTTCAACGGGCCCCTCTGCCTTCTGGACAGCCTTGAGGGGCATTTTCCGACGGGCTTTTGGCTGTGCTTTGTTAACCGGTTTGTTGATCTTACTGAAGATATGCACATTGTGCATAATC
>VXXH01000772.1 GCA_009835515.1 Candidatus Poribacteria bacterium | reverse complement strand
GTAAAGAATCAAGACGGTTGCATTTTAATCAACATCTGTAATCTTGGTTCTGAGCAGGGTACCCTACCTGAAATAAGTCCTCTTGCTTATCGTAAAGTGACGATTTACAATTGCATCACTGGACACCGTCCCTCACCACAAGCAATTGCAAAACGGAGTTTCGATTGTTTAAAGATTGATGGCAAGTACTATCTGGACATAAAGAAGGTTAACGGAATGCTCAAAGACTTGGTAAATAGCCCTCAAGTAGGTGAAGACCATAAGCATCGTGCTCAATCCTTATTAGACAAGGGTTTTGTAGATGAAATCCAGAAAAAGGTCGAGAATATTGCTCTCTGAAATAAAAACAAGCTGCTATCTCCTCGGAGGTAGCAGCCTGTTTCATGAAAAAAATCTACATTTCAATAATCCCTAAAGTTTTCTGATGCCTGACCGAGGTAGCCAATCTCTGCCTCGGCCATGCAGCCTTTCTGGTATGGCTCCATCGTGGAGTCGTATTCAAGGAGTCATTCCCAGATCATGCAAGATTGGATTTTTTCTACGGCGGATTTAACGAGTTCCGGCTGTGCATAGACAATTTACGGAAGAATGTTACCTCTGGTGCTTCTAATCCTGTAAATCCTGATTCGGACAATTAACCAACACATTACCAAATCAAATTTTCAATCTCTATAAGCCTCGCCAGCAAATGTTTATTCTTCTTTATCCTTTATCTGCTCGAGGAACGGACTCAGCAGGTCTATTGGGATTGGGAAGACGACGGTTGAGTTTTTCTCTGCACTGACCTCCACCAATGCCTGTAGGAATCGGAGCTGCACCGCTGTTGGCGTTTTGCTGAGGATTTCAGCGGCATCGGTTAACACTTGTGCCGATTCAAATTCACCTTCGGCGTGTGTGACTTTGGCGCGGCGTTCACGCTCCGCTTCCGCCTGTTTCGCCATGGCGCGTTGCATTTCGACGGGGAGATCTACGTGTTTAATCTCCATCGCCAGCACTTCAACACCCCACGGTTCACAATGCTTTTTGATAATATCTTCCAAGTCTTGATTCAACTTTTCGCGTTCGGAGAGTAGATCGTCGAGTTCGGCGCGTCCGAGCACGCTCCGGAGTGTCGTCTGTGCGACTTGGGAAATCGCGAAACCGAAGTCCTCGACTTCAATCACCGCCCTATCCGCTTCAGTTACCCTGAAGCTAAGAACGGCATTGACACTCACGGAGACGTTATCTTTTGTAATAACATCTTGCGGGGTGACATCGTTGACGATAACACGGAGGCTGATTTTTTGCATCCGCTCAATCCAGAACGGAATCATAAACACGAGGCCGGGACCGCGAGTCCCTGTCAATCGTCCGAGACGGAAAATAACGGCGCGTTCGTATTCTTTGAGGATCCTAACACTTGTCGCCAACAGAATGACGACAAATACGGCAATAGCAAAATAGATTGGTTCAATTTGTGGTAACATTTTCAGTATTCCTTTCTAAGCGTCCCATCCGGTAATGTCGCGAGCCTTCTGGAAAAAGGCACGTTTGCGTGGGGTGTTGATCTGCCATTGCACGGGTACGGATTGGTAGCCGTGGTGATAGTCGTTTTCACCCGGGTCAAAGTATCCCCATGATGCGTATTGGCTGACAGCAGCGACGAAGTTGTTCAAGGGTTTATCGAAATCGAAATGATCGTCTTCGTTGAAAAGGATCGGCATCGGACGGTATCCCGGCACTTCACGGGTCTGTTGGACCATCTCAATAATGCGGTTCGGGTCTTTGACACCGTTGCCGTGCACGAGCAGGAAATCTGAGGAACGCACAACGTTTTCCAGTGGCACCTTACCACCCCCGTAACTCGTTCCAACGAGGAATCTATTGCCGTTGTGTGTCGTCGCTTTGACCTGTTCAATCAATTCGTGTACTCGTTGTGGCATTAGAATTTCGTGGGTATATGCTCTGACGTTGCATTCGTTGTTCACCTCAACGATAACGTTGGTATAGCCCTTGTCAAAGAGCCAGCCCGTTGCATTGTCCACGGCACGTTTGACAGCGTTCTCGTCCTCAACCCGTTGGTCCTGCCCGAAATAGAAATAACCGAGAATAACGACCATACCGAGCGTGTCGGCAAAATCAATGATGCGTTCAAGTCGCGATAGATAATCAGGGTTCAGGCTGCCATCGGCTTCAATACCGGAGTTGTGCCACGGCTGTGCTTTGGAGTAGCCTTCGGGGCTCCCGCCTTGGAGGTTGATCGTGAACGCTAATACGCCGTGGGCGCGCCACGTCGGCATCGCGGCTAAAAATTCGCGGGTATTGCGTTCGGGGTCCCATTCTCCAGTATCCGGGTATTCCCAGAGATGTATAGTCTCCGGGTTCCTGTCATCAAAGATACCCTGCACCATGCGGGTGTTGATGAGCAACCCTTCGATTTTGTTATCTTGGTAGAAACGCCCTGGGTAGGTAATTTCGCCGTTAATGTAAAATGCATCGTCAACGATACTAACTGCTGTTTTCATATCTTTTTCCTTTCCGTTTATAAGCTTATTAACATGGGTTTCACGGTTGTCCGCATACAGCAGCGTCGGATGCTTAGCGAGAAAGAGTCCTGCCAATGCTGTACTTCCGTTAATCAGAAAATTTCTACGGTTCATGAATTTCCCTACAATGGCGTTTTAGTTAGCGTAGGACTTACGCAAATTGAACAGAAAATCGTTATTTGATTGCATTGAACCCCCTAAATCCCCCTTATCAGGGGGACTTTTTGATTGCATTGAACCCCCTAAATCCCCCTTATCAGGGGGACTTTAAGAGAAAATGCGTAAGTCCTATAACGTTTTAACAGAACCCAATCTTGGATAAACCCGCTTACTGGGTTTTCTCCGAGAGTGCTTTAAAATAGCGTCGCAATTGTTCTCGATACTGGAACGGAATGTCTTCAAGTTCTTTTGCGTCCGGTGTAACTTCTAACTTCTGAACGATTTCGAGGAGTTCGGGATGCAGAGGTGGGACCTCCTGTGCAGGCGTTTCAGGCTTTTTCGCCACTTCGGCTTTGCGCTGTTTACCGACATCCCGTTTCTGTAACGATTTTAAGCTGTCAAGCATCCGTGTCAGGATTTGCTCCTGCCTATTGAGCACTTGCTCGTCGAGTTCACCTTGCCGGAGTGCTTGTTCAACCTCTGTCATGTCCTCAGCGACATCTTCAAGGCTTCCCAACATTTGTGCCATCTGTTCTGCGCGCTCAGCGAGGCGTTCGGTCGCTTCCCTGATGAGCTGCTGTTGGGCGGCGAGTTGACGCATCATCTGTTCAAACCCCGGCGTTTGTCCCTGTTCTCGCATCTGCTGACTCAGATTTTGTGCCATTTGATTCAACTGTTCCTGACTCTCGGCAAGCTGCTGGAGCTGCTCCAACAGGTTTTCCATCCCACTGGCACCCATCTGTTGGTTCATCTGTGCCATTGCGTCAAGGAGTTCAAAGATCGCCTGATTCAGATCGGCAAGTGCGGTTCTCTGAATTGGCATAGCGAGGCTGGGTTGCCTGTCCTCCAAGGCACGCGCCGCACGCGCAAGCGCGTCATTTGAGGCGTTCAGGTGCCACACAACCTTGGGCGGGACTTCCATTTGTCGGTTCCCGAGTTCCCAAAGCTTGTTGGCAAGTTGCGCGATCCCCTCCGCCGTGCTCAGTTCATCCGCTGCCAGATTCTGCAATTGTAAGATCTCACTCGGCATATAAGTCTCTATCTGTCCAGCAATGATGAGGTCGTTCGTTTTAGAAAGCACCTCCTCATGGAGATGTGAGAGGTGCAGTCCGCTTTGAACGGCTTCACGCATAGCGGTCAAGGTTTCGTTCGCGTTCGCGCCTTCCATAAATTCCAAAGCGTTATCCAAGCCTTGTGCGAGTTCTGTCAGCGTCTGTTCCGCCGCTCTTCCAGATTCAAGCGCCTCTCTGTTCTGTCCGCTTCGGAGGTTTTCACTGGTCGCTTCAAGCGTTTCCGATAGGTTATGATCCTTGGTAAACTGGTTGAGACGTTTGATTTCATCTGCGAGCCGTTCTATCTGCGGTGGCGCGTTCTCCTTATTCTCGGCGAGTGCTTTCATCTCGGTACCGAGTGCGTCTAAGTCTCCGCTGAGTTTGTCGAATTCTTCACCGACGCGATCCTCCTTTTGTGCCAGTTCATTTGCGGGTGCGGCGTCGGGAGATGTCTCCAAAGTATCCATGAGTTCCTTCTGTTGTTCAGCGAGTGCTTGTGCCTGTTTGGCGGCGGCTTCGAGTTCCTGTTGGAGGAGAATCTGTTCATAGAGCGATTTGGCGCGTTCCAACTGCTGTAAAAACTGTTCTTGACTGAGATTCGCTTCCATCATTGATCGCTCCTGCTCACTCACCTGTTGCTTCGCTAATGCCTCAGATAACTTTCGTAAGATCTCTTTATGTTCCTCGGAGAGTGCCTGCTCCATCAGTTCTTGGAGTTCCTGATACTTCTGTATCGTCTCGGTGTCAAAGAGTTGCTGCTGCTCCATATCCTCCACTGTCTGCTGCATATCTTCGACCAACTGCCTTGCCTCCTGTTCAATCTGTTTCTGGTTTTCAAGCACCTGTTGCATCAAGTTTTCATCGTTGAAAGTGAGTTCTTGGCTTTTCCTAATTTTGCCGAGGAGCGTATCAATTAAACCTGTTGCATCAGCCTGCTCATCGACGAGTTCCTCAAGACCTTGCTGCTCTGTTTCCTGTTCAGCCGCAACAGAATCGTATAATTCGGAGAGTGACGGGAAGCGGAGCGTATAGGTAGGCGACTTGCCGACATTCGGACCTGAAACATTGTCGTTATCCAGAGCCTGGACGTAATAAGCAAGCACTTCACCCGGGAAAATGCCAATCCGATCTACATCCCACCTGTATGCGACGGAGACCGATCTACGTATAGGCACGTTCTCCACACCCCACCGCTTTAAAGGCACGTTCACTTCTTCGGCACCCTCTGCCTCAACACGATATACCAATTGGAGTGCTTGTATACCGTAGTCATCCGTTGCCTCCGCCTTTAGGTCCACCAACATAGCATTATCCAAAACGGTATCCCGCGCTGGTGAAACGATATTGACATCAGGTGCGGCATCTTTGAAAACGGTAAGCGTATAGCTAATAGGGTCACGATTTGTAAAACCCTCAATATCGGTAATTTGGATACGGTAGTTTCCGCTCTGCTGGGCAATGAAGCTGCCTCGCATTGTCCGAGGGATAGGATTCACTTTCGGCAGCTGCCCATCTGCGCCCGGGTGCGGGGTTGTTTCCGGTAGGTGCCGCGCTGTGATCTCCAATTCGACATCATCGGATTCTTCAAATACGAGGGATGCCGCCGTAAGCGGTTTGTTACTTTCGCCTGTAAATACGATCTCCGTTCCGAAGAGTACCTGTATATCCCCGGTGTTTGCTGGAAACGTCTGCGATTGCAGTTGTGTGTAGGCGGGGTAGTTAAGCCGATACTGGAATTGGGTAAGAATCGGTTCGTCGCTGATCGTCACTTGATACTGTGACGATGCTACCTCTTCGGCAGAAATATAGTATTGTAAGGGACGGGTAACATTTTCGAGCGTCAGATGATAGGACGAGGCAGTGCCGGGAATTTGTTGATCGCTGGCGCGTTGCATCGGCATCAATTGCCATTCTACGGCTGCTGTTTGCGCATTACCGTCACCGATGCGGTAGTAAAGTGTAACAGGCGCGCCGAGGTGTCCGCTCACTTTTGCGGCGACGTTAACATCGGTGCCGCGTTCGACTTGCGTGTTACCGGGATGGATTTCTGTAATTTGAATGGCTTTCTTCAGGTTTCCTTGAGCGTTTGGTAGTGTCTGTGGCAAAGTCTGGAAAGTCGCAGCAAAACCGTTGAATGCGTTGGGTAAAAGAAAATGGGTAATAAGCAGAAGTCCCACGCCAGCGACAGCGATACCCGTGTTCCGTTTAATTTTCCGAAATTCGGATTGAAACACCTCTCTCCGTTGAATGTGTTCCATATCTTGATCGGTCTGGATGATGAGATGTTCAATAAATTCTGGGGCATATCCGAGCCGATTATCTGTCAAGTTCTTCCAAAGTTGTACGGCACTGAGAATCCGGTTCTCGGATGCGAGTTCGCTCTGGACTTGCGTCGATTCGAGACGCGATGCGACTGCAGCGTCTGTGAACCTTTTGCAGAGCGGTATAATAAGCGAGCGGATCACTATGTAGACAGCAATCCCGATTGCTAACAAAAGGATCCCGATACGTACCGAGCGTAAGAACGGAGTCTGTCCTATTTGGAAACTGACGTTTAGAATGGCGAGCACACCGACCATAACGAGTGTTAGCATACCGATGCACTTCAGCACGCCTTCAGAGAGAGTGAGCCACCACCACTGTCGCCGGGTGGTATGCAACCGGGCAATCAAGCTTTCGTAGGCATTATTTACATTTTGTCTGTCCATTCTATTTGTCCTTTTGTCTTTTAATGTGTTAGGGCGTACACAGCGATATTAACCGCCATCTTTGCAGCGAGTTCCCGGACCTCTGGCGTGTCCTCTGGGTGTACATCGGCATCTTCGAGTCCATCGCCAATATCGGAACTGTAAACGTAGTAGACAACCATTCGTCCATCGTGAAAGAGTCCAAATCCTTGTGCTGGCTCGCCATCGTGTTCATGAATTTTGGGTAACCCTTTCAGCGCGTAGAAACAACGGTAAATTAGATGTGTATTCGGTATCGGTTGCAATTCTTGTTCGGGAAACACCCTTTGCATTTCACGTCTAAAACTCTCGTCGAGTCCGTAATCATCGTTAGCAAAGAGAAATCCACCGTTCATCAAGTAGTCTCGTAATGCTTCAACCTCCGCTTCGGTCAATTGAATATTGCCGTGTCCTACAAGGTATAGCATCGGATACTGGTAAAGCGTATGATCCGTTAGTTTCAGAATTACGCGCGCCTCAGCGGTCTCAATATCTGCCCGCGTTCGGAGGAGTCTGAGCCAATTTTTAATGACAGTTGCGTCTCCGTACCAATCGCCACCGCCGCTATAATGCACCTGAGCGATGGTCATTGGCACCTCGGAGGCGATCAACCTTCGTCCTATAAACAGACCCACTGCTGTGCAAAATAGGAGGCAGCCGATCAAAAAAGGATTCCATCTCATGAATCGTATGAATCGTATCATAGCATACTGCTCCGCTAAGTCAACCCAATCCGTTTCCGTAAAAACCATTCTGTGCCCAACAATCCGACGACCATAATGAGAATCAACGGATGGCTCCAGAGTTCCCGTTCTGCATCAACAAATACCTGATTTTGGATTTTGACAACATTTTCGGGTAATGATTCTGCATCCGCCATTGCAAAATAGACACCACCGGTTTCCGATGCAAGTTTCTTCAAAAGGTCTTCGTTGAGTTGCGGTGCCTCTAATTCGGCGAGTTGTGGATGAACATGGATATCAATTTGATCTTCGCCCAACGTCTGATGCGTAGTTCTCGCTGTTGCCCGGATCCGGTAAGTGCCATTTTGTAGTAGCGAAAATTGGGTGCTATAGAGATTACCGATTTCAGTAGGGGTCTCGGTTGCGCGCTCGGTTATACCGCGGATTTGGCGTTGGAAGGGCGCGCCTTCCGGCGGAACAACTTCAAATTGAACGGTTGCATCTGTCTGTGTCGCGCGATAGGCTTCAGAATAGAGGTACGCCGTAACCGTCGCTGTGTCGCCGATCGCATAACTGTTGGCATCCGTGGTAAGGTGCAATTGATCGTCATCGGTATTTGTTGCCATCCATCGCAGCACCTGTGCCCAGAAGCGTACATAAATGTCTTGATAACGGGTATCTTTAAAAGTATTGACCCCGAAATCCCAATTCCAGAGGCCTTCTGCTGCGATCAATAGGCTTTTTCCCAAGCCCGTCCTCTGCAGCATCAGGATAGGTGCCCCTTTTCCGCTTTCCATGAGAGCGGTCGCACCACCTCTCAAGCGAAACCCACTAAAGGATCGAGACAGTGCTGGCATATTTCGCCACGTAGATACGTTATTATCGGCTAAGGACGAAACTTGATTTGATTGCGTGCCCATCAGCTGCAACATCGGGTGAAACATACCGGATGCGGTCGGCTGTACAATGAATTCAGTATCGTGTCTACGACAGCCGTTTCTTGGAATCTCAATCGGCAGCAGCTGCGCCAATTCCGTATTTCGTAGCCCATTCATACCGAGCATTCTGCGAGACGGGAGAAATATAATCGGTTTTCCTTGTACCTCAACGAAATCAACAATTGCGCGTTGCTGTGCAGCGGTCAGATGTTCACTCCCTAAATCGCCTAAAATCAATACATCGTATTTGGAAAGCTGCAGCCGTGTTTCAGGAAATCGCGGGGTTTCCGATGCTGGCGTTGTTTGTGGGTAATACCCATCTAAGCGACTGAGCACACTACCCGCTGGTGGAAACCGCTTCGTGCTGTTCTTTAACAAGATGGCGCAAGTCGCCTCAATATCAGGGTCTCGTTGGAGGGCACGTTTCAGGTATGTGTATTCCCATCTGGGTCTACCTTCGAGATAGAAAACATTGAGTTTTGCTTTCACAACTTTCACGGAAAACGTTTTTTGATTGTTCGCCGCTGTCAATTCACCATCAAGCACTGGAAGCTCGACGGTGTATTGAAAGTTTCCTTCAACTTGCGGTGTCAATTTCAGTTCAACGACCTGTTTTGTGGTAGCACTCGCGGCAGTTGCGTCCTGAGGTTTGTCAAAGGTGAGTGTTGCACTATCTACAAGCGTTTTACGCGTCATCTCCCGCAAAGAGAGTTGTGCGGTTTTACCAGTATATCCGGCTTGTACAACCGTTACACGGATGATACTCTCATGGTTTGTATAGGCAACCGGTGTATAATCAATATGTTGGATCTGAACGTCTTTGGGCGGCTCCACAGCACCGACACCTATTGCATAGACAGGCACCCCTAACCGAGTAATATCTTCCAGAGGGAACTGTCCAGAGTTATGTCCGCCATCTGTAACAAGCAGCATCCCTGCGGTGTTTTGCCCCTTCCAGGCTGCTGCCGCTTCTCGTATAGCCGTTCCAATATCAGTGAGCGTTCCGTTCGGTTCAAACTGTGGCAGTGCTTCGGCCTCAAGGTCTTGTGGTAACACCGCGCTTTGATGGAGTCCCGTATCAAAAGGATAGAGATGGACCTCAAACCGGTCGCGTAAAGCCTGTAGGAATTGCTTTTGCCCATTGAACAGCAATTGATTCACCTGACTCAGCCGAGAGACAGATGTTTCACCCATAGATGCATCAACAAGGTTCATGCTTTTCGAGGTATCCACTAAAATGGAAAGATGCGTCGGTGGTGTAATGTCCTTCTTTTCAATGATGACGGGTGCTAAGAGACAACAGAGCAAGATCGACGCTGCACAGATGCGCATTGCGATGAGTAAAAATCGATACCTCGGCTGCATGGGATGTGTCATCCGTAGGTAAACAAATACGGTTACACCGATGACAATACCGATACCGAGTACAACTGCCCACCCGGGCAAAAAATAGGTGAATCGCATATCTATTCTAATCCCTTCTACAACATATTATAGTGTACTTAGCGGATTGATGTCAAACGGATTTTGGTTAGTAGTTATCAGTAATCAGTTGTCAGTAATCAGTTAAGAGGTTTCTTACTGACGACTGAAAGATTTTTCGCAGAAAAATCGTACTGAAAACTGATAACTATTCCTCTGACTGCTGATGGTTAACTTGAAATAAGTTTGACAATGCGCGATTTGCTATGTTAAAATATGTTTAAAATAAATTGCGACAAAAGTGGGGTAAAGCATGGCGGAACAAAATGGCAACGAAAATGAAGCCGAAACGCAAGATCTGACTGAGGCGGCGAGTGGTGTTATCATTAACGCTTCGCAGCTGCAGTCGATTGATATTAGCGAACGGTTCACACGGACAAAAACAGAGACGGGTTGGCGGATTCAATTGGGAGCATCCGCTCGCGTTGTTGTCAACTTTATGACGAGTATGCGGAAACTTGAAATTACACTCATGCAGGATGATTGTATTGAACGAGACGGCGACGACCTAATTCTGATACGGAATCAATCTGCTGACGCGTATCGCTCACAAAGAGGCGTATCTTCATCACCGCTCGCGCGGAGCAATGAACGTCCATCGGTTTCTGACGCGTCTGAGAATTAGATGCTCTGATGCGTCTTTCATTAGGAAACATAGGGGGTGATTGCACATTCTTGAACGTATCTATCGGCTTCTCTCAATTTAAAAGGGTGGGACAATGATCCCTACAGA
>VXXH01000319.1 GCA_009835515.1 Candidatus Poribacteria bacterium | reverse complement strand
CAAATATGAAGGGAATAGGATTTATTTTTTTATTTTTAGGCGTTGGCGTACTGCTCTTGTTTGGGCAGTATTTAGCGTTAGGAAATCCGCAAAGTGATGACTTGCAACCACGCCCTGATTTCAGATATGGAAATTTCGAGAACGGCGTTCTCATTGCGCAGGGTTTAACAGAGCAAGCTGCTGATTCGCAGACGAAAACCGAGTCGGAGCATCCAACGCAGGAAGATAATTCTGCAGAGCACACCGAACTCTCAGACGCGGAATCAACTTTGGAAAAGAGTCCTAACACGCCGACCCCGCACACCGAAGTTGTCAATTCAGCGAACGACGAAACCGCTGGAGAGACAGGTGTGCAGTGGGAAAAGACGCGGCGGGTGCTCAAAGTCGTCAACGACTATGAATTGGCAGCGAATGAGGTATTAACAAGCCTTATTATAATTGCGGGCGACGCAAGGTTAGAGGGACGCGTCACCGAGAACGTGATCGTACTCGGTGGAAACGTTGAACTCGCACCCAGTGCACAGGTGAAAGGGACACTTCATCTTATTGGCGGAGCGGTTACAGGAAACATAGAGAACGTAGAAAATCTTCAGGTAAGTAATCGCTGGCAGATGATCCCCGCGGCAGTGAAACTTGTGATGCATCCGCGAACCTTCTGGGAAATCAGCAAAGAGCTGGATCTTCGATTGATGATCGTTAAGTTCATTCTACTTCTCTTTATGTATCTCTTGGTCGTCGCGATATTTCCGAGACCGATAAACGCAGTCAGTGAACTATTGACCCATCAACCGGTCAGCAGTATACTATTTAGTGTCTTGATGTTAGTTGGAATACCGCTGATTCTTTCGCTGCTGACGTTGTCAATTATTGGCGTTCCGTTTATGTTGTTGGGGCTATCCGTTTTACTGCCGTTAGCGATCTGTGGTAAAGCAGCGATCTTCCTTACGCTCGGCGGGACTCTCTTTTCAGGTCGATTGAAACCGCTTGCGGTAATTTTCGGTTATATCCTCTACTTTATGGCGACGGCACTGCCATATATTGATTGGGTGACGTTTCTTGTTGTCAACACCGTTGGCATTGGAATTTGTCTACTGAGTGCCATCAGCATGATGAGACCACAAGACCGGCGGAGAGATACATCCCTGCTCCCTGGTAACGAGTGGAGTCCGCGCTCAGAAAGGATGTAGTTCACATGCAATTAGCATCACCCGTTTTTCTAATTTTGCTTATCATAGTCCCTCTGCTGTTTATTGCTTCCCGATGGCTGCAGAAACGGACAATCATCCCGGTTGTGCGTTTTTCTGACTTTAACCACGGCTTTGCAGCCAGCGTTCAGAAGATGCGACAGACCTTTTCGGTTAAAGTGTTACCCGCTCTGAGAGTGCTGAGATTCATCATCCTCGCACTACTCATCGTTACGCTCGCCCGTCCGCAACTCTCTCAAAGTCAGGAGTATAGATTAGCGGAGGGGATTGATATCCTCTTAGTCCTTGACATCTCAGAGAGTATGCGGGCAGAGGATTTTGAGGGAGCAAATCGCATCCAAACCGCTAAATCGGTCATCAACAATTTTCTGGCACATCGCGAAAACGATCGCATCGGTTTGGTTGTTTTTGCTGGCGAGAGTTTCACGCTCTGTCCGCTCACATTAGATTACCCAGTATTGGCAGAATTGCTCAGCGATGTAAAACTTGGGCAGCTGGAAGATGGAACGGCTATCGGTGACGCACTCGCGACTGCCACACATCGGTTACGCGCCTCGCAATCGAAAACGAAGATCGTTATCTTCCTGACCGATGGTGAGAACAACGCTGGAAGTATTGCCCCTGAAACAGCAGCATCCGTTGCGAAATCTTTCGGTATTAAGGTTTATACCATCGGTATGGGGAAAGAAGGCGGTGCGCGTATCCCGTACGCCGATACGACGTTCGGCAAACGGTACCGAGAGGTTTTAACCTATCTCGACGAGAAGACCCTAAAACTGATTGCCAATACAACAGGTGGCAGTTATTTCCGCGCGACAGACGGACAATCGCTGAAACAGGTCTATACAGAAATTGACAGGTTTGAAAAGACGAAATTTGAAGTAGCCAACGCTATTGTTCACAAAGAATTAGCAGGATATTTCCTGATACCGACAATGTTACTGTTGGGGATCGAGATTCTATTGAGCAATACAGTCTTACGGAAAATACCATAATGGATAGGAGAAAAATGGAAAATATTATTGCATGTAACTTAGGCAGTTATCGACAGTTTGGTGCCGATGCATATACGCACTTGGCAGAAATCGGTTTGACGAATGTGGAGATCGGTGTGCCTTCGGCTGAATCTGTCGGCGAAACTCAGTCAAATTTGAAAGCACACGGACTCACCGCTACGAGCCTTTTAGGGCGTTGTGATGTTCAGTCTGAAACGGTTGTCTCAGACTTCCAGCCAACGTTGGAGATTGCCGATAAGATGGGTGTGAAAGTGATATTTGTCAGCGTCCATGCCGGTGATACGGACAAGAACGCCGTGTACGATCGGCTCCGCGCGATTGGAGAGAATGCCGCGCCTGGCGGGATTAAGGTCTGTCTGGAAACACACCCGGATTTGATACACAACGGCGACATCGCACTTGAGACGATGCAGGCGGTTAACCACCCGAATATCTGTGTCAATTTCGATACGGGTAACGTCTATTATTATAACCATAATGTGACTGCTGTTTCGGAAGTTCAGAAAGTTATTCCACACGTCGGCGCGGTTCACCTTAAGGATACAAACGGTGGCTATCGCACGTGGCATTTCCCAACGCTCGGTGAAGGCGTGGTCGATTTTAAAGCGGTATTCCAGACGCTGAACGATGCCGGTTTCTACGGTCCCTTCACTATGGAATTAGAGGGTGTTGAAGGCGAAAAGCTTGACGAGGCTGGAGCCAAAGCACGCGTGGCAGATTCACTGCAACACCTAAAAGACATAGGGGTAATCTAATGGATACGAATCTTTGCGTTATTCGGCTCGGTGAAGGAGAACGGATCGGGGATACACTTGGGAAAGTTTTGGATACCCCAGATATGACGACGATTGGAACTTTCGCCGTTTCTAAAGAAAACCCGACCGAACTCCACTACCACGATTTCGATGAGTATTGGTATTTTACCGAAGGCACGACAACAGTAACGCTGCGAACGTCTGAGGGACAATCTGAATCCTACCGCATTGGTCCTGGGGATTTGGTCGTCACACCGAAAGGCGTTGAGCATGGACATATTCCGGACGATGTTGTTAAAGGGGTGCAGTGGGTGAGTCTGATCCCCTCCGATGCCCGCCGTGGGCATTTGCACCGAGAATTGTAGACAGATCCGGTTGTGCCGTAACACGGAATGTACAAGATGAATACAACAATTCTTACCAAACGCGAGATTAAACAGACGCTTCTTAGTCACCAGAACACGTTGAGGGAACACGGCGTGAAACGGCTTGGGCTTTTCGGATCCTATGTTAAGGACACGGCTCATGACGAGAGTGACATTGATCTGCTTGTAGAACTTGAGGAAGTGTCATTTGATCGGTACATGGAACTCCGTATTTTTCTCGAAGATCTATTTCAGAAGAAGATTGACCTCGTCATCGCTGATTCGCTCAAGCCACGTTTGCGACCACGCATCGAAAAGGAAGTTGAGTATGTCGCAGGACTTTGACATCTATCTCGAGGATATATTAGAGGCAATAGATAGGATTCAAGAATATGTAGAGGATATTACACGCGAGACTTTTGAAACGGATCGGATGCGGATTGACGCGGTCATCCGAAACCTCGAAGTCATTGGTGAGGCTGTTAAACAGGTGCCTGATTCCGTTCGAGAAAAATATCCAAGTGTTGCATGGCGCAAGATTGCTGGGTTGAGAGACATTCTCATTCACAAATATTTTGATGTCAACCTTGAAATTGTCTGGGGTGTGGTGCAATCAAATATTCCGATTTTGAAGACAGAAATCCAAGAGATTCTTAAGGAGAAAAGCGAATAATTCTATAGCACACGCTTACTAAGAAAGGCAAAATTATGTCAACACAAGCAAATCCGTTGTCAAGGCGGCGGTTAGGACGCACGGAATTAGAGGTCACATGCCTCGGTATGGGCGGTGCAGGTCTCGGCAGAGGCGATGTCACCGACGATGAAGCGGTCGAAGCGGTACACCGAGCGATTGATTTGGGAATCAATTACCTTGACACCGCACCACTCTACGGTGAGAGCGAAAGACGCGTAGGACTTGCACTCGCTGATGGGTGGCGTGAGAAAATTTATCTTGCCACGAAAACAGGCACACATCCTGAATGGCGCGGTGATTTTAGTGCCGCAGGCACGCGTCGAAGCGTCGAAAATAGCCTTCGGTTGCTGGGTACAGACTACCTCGATGTCTGCTTAGTGCATGACCCAGATAGTATGGACCCTGTCGTCGCGAAAGGTGGTGCGTTGGATGAACTTCAGCGGATGCGCGAGGAAGGACTGATTAAGTTTATTGGACTTGGGGTCCGACAACACGAGTTCCACAAAATTGCCATAGAAACGGGTGTCGTTGATGTGATTCTAACGTATTTGGATTACACGCTCCTGAGTCAAACCGCAAACGAGTGGTTGATACCGCTTGCTGCTGAAAACGATATTGGCATTATCAACGGGAGTCCTATTGCGATGGGGTTGCTTTCTGGCATTGAGCCAGATGTATCAGCCAGCAACGCACACTTAGGTACTGATGATGCTGAAAAAGCACATCAACTCTATCAGTGGGCAACTGAAAACAACCTGAATGTACTGAATCTTGCCATTCAATTCTGTTTCCGTCAACCGAGGATTGCAATGAACCTGACGGGTTCTAAGAATGCGACAGAAGTAGAGCAGAACTTTGCCGCTGCTACGACACCGGTGCCAGAGGATATTTGGCAGCAGCTGCAAGCACTTTTGTAGGGAAAGGAGTTTTGATGAAATTTCAGGGAAGGATCGCATTGGTAACCGGTGGCAGCCGTGGCATTGGAAAGGCAACTGCGCTTAAACTTGCCGGTGAAGGCGCGAGCGTTGCCGTTCACTACTCCCGCGCGATTGATAAAGCGGAAGCCGTCTGTGAAGAGATTCGCGGTTTAGGACAGGAAGCGATCCCTGTTCAAGCCGATATTGCCGATAGAGATGCCGTGAACAGAATGGTCGAGACGGTGACAGAAGAACTCGGCCCAATAGAATTGTTAGTGAACAATGCGGGGGCTGTCGGTGATATGACGTTTGACGAGCTCACACCGGAACACTGGGATCGGATTGTCGCGATTAATCTGACGGGTCCTTTTAACGTGCTATGGGCAGTCAAACCGGGAATGATTGAAAGGCAATTTGGACGTATTGTTAATGTGTCGTCGATTGCTGCATTGGCAGTCCGTCCGAATCAACTGCCTTACGCGGCAGCGAAGGCCGGGGTTATCTCGTTGACGAAATCGTGTTGCGGTCCGCTTGCACCCCACAATATACGTATCAACTCGGTCGCGCCGGGTGCAATAGCGACAGATATGTTAGGCGAAGTCTCAACAGAAATGGTCGAGCAGCTGCGTTCAACGACACCGCTTGGTAGGCTCGGTGAACCGGAAGAGATGGCAGATGTGATCGCGTTCCTCTTAAGCGAGGAATCGAGTTATATGACGGGGTCAACCGTTATCGCGAGTGGTGGCCGTATCCTCATACCGTAAGGGTAAGTTTCGTGTCACCAATTTCCAAATCAAAGGCGACGAATGTCTGCTTGTCCTCACAGAAAAATGTATCGCCCTGAAAATCGCGTCGGGAACGCACTTCGCGCAGGTCCCACCCGTTGACCTGAACATGACGTATCGGTGCATCAATAGCGAGTGTAAAGTTTGCTGTTGGGAATTGGGTGGAGAGGTTAATCTCTCGCGTAACCCCCCTACCCCCCTTCTCAGGGGGGCAAGAAGCATTTCGTTCCCCATTCTCAGGGGGGCAAGAAGCATTTCGTTCCGAGACCGAGATATCGGTGAGTTCGCGTGCCATCCAGTAATGCCCAATCTCTGAAGTCTTCATCCAAAGCGTTTTCGTGCCATCCGGATCATAATTGTCAAGTCTCGCCTTAACAGTCTTCAATATGTCAAACCCACATTTTTCACCGTTGAAATAGAACCCGGGCCAATGTCCGACGAGAACACACGGAAGTTCTTTTTCCAGAATCGGTGGCAAGCGACCGCCTTGCAAATCTTCCGTGATAAAGCGGTCAGCATCGCCTAAGTCGTAGCCTGTCCATCCACCGAACCAGTCACCAGCACATGCGACAATACTGGCAATTGCGATTCCGTTCTCCTTTTCAGCATACCAGATAGGCACATCAGGAAGTTCATCGTGTTTCAACCAGAGGAAATAGAACGGACGCGGATTGTTATTGACATGTTGAGAGGCAGTTAGCACGGCTTTCGCGTACGCCGCCTCCTGACGTTTTCCGAAGGCACCTGGGCTGGTCACGCCCTCACACGGAATGCCGACATTATCAAGCATTTCCATCGCTGTGATGATATAGTCTGTGAGCCTATTATCAACGGGTGGATCTACCCATTCGACCTGTTCCCACGCATCGGTGAGCGTGAACGTGTCCAGATCGACGACAGCCGTATGGGTGAGCATCTCCGGTGTCAAATCGAAACTGGGCCAGATAAGTTCTCGGTAAACGCGCAGCCATGCCTGATACTCCAGTGTCGAAAAATTAGGAAACCCTTCATCAACGCGTCCCATTCCAGCGGGATAAGGAATAAGGCTGAATTTACCTTTCACGCCGTTTTCCCAACACCATTCTGCCCATTCTGCTGCGAAATCTGCGGGGATTGTTGGTGGTATTTTTTTTAGTTGCGCGGCGTTTCCCTCCCAACGGTCAGGTGGCACACCCGGTTGATGCCGTGCTTTCCATGCGTGTCGCTGCTGTATCCAATAATAGGTAAGATTGATGACCGGACATGAATCGTCAACGATAAGAGAGAGAGGGGTTCTTAACAGGGGGTTGCAGATAGTAGTGTTCATAATTCGTGTTCTCTGTCGGGATGGTTGGGAGTGGAGTTCTAAAAGCAGCTGCCCCAGTTAAATCTCCTGGAGACAACTCCTGATGTAAGGCACATCATCTGCCCACAATCCTTCAGCACCGTTTTTGATTGCCCAAGCAACATCCTTTGCCGTCTGAATAAACCCGGCTTCCACAACAACCCCATTTGTCCGAAGTTGCTTGAGCTGCCGCGTAACAGTGGGTATGAAAGTGTTATAGAGTTTAAAGTGATTAATCCCGCTCCACCCTAAGATCATGCGGTCTGCATCAATTGCGGCGGCTGCCTTACGGAAATTCGCCATTGGGTTGATGAGAATCGCGCTCGTCTGTAATTGGGGTTCTAAACGTTTGGCATCAACAAGTAGATGCTTCCGAAGGTAAAAAGTGAGGATACTGGTGAGATGGACGACCTCGAAGTGGCGCACCCGCTCTATGATGATAGGAAGGAGCTCTGGTGTGTCCGATTTCGGCTCAATGAAGCACGGCATCTGGTTCTCGCGTGTAAATCGGAGAGCATCATCAAGGTGTGCAACCGGCTCATCCGAGTCTACCGCCGTTAATTGTTGAACATCCTTCCATTTCAGTTCACTGAGCGGCGTTGTACATCCTGTGGCTTTCCGAATATCATTTCGGTTGAAATCAACATGGATCAACACGGGTTGTTTATCCTGAGTAAGACAGACATCAAACTCATATCCATCGGCACCGTCCGCCAATGCCTGCTTAAAGGAGGCAAGCGTATTTTCCGGTGCCCGTCCCATACCACCTCGATGTGCAAGGAGTTGAATCTGCATAGTTATTACTCAATCAATTTCCGCTGGATGTTCTCCGAAGCTTAGCAATGCGCTGCGCAGGTTTATATGCTGAGGAAGGTTCATATTCAAAGATTCAATTGTCGCTCTGCCTATTTGTGTGCGTCCAACAATAGATAGAAGGTCATCACTCCACCGAAAATGGCGATGCCATTGCTTGAGACGAGGATTGAAAAGTGAGACTCTTCGTCCTGTTAGCGGATCGTGTGTATGCGTTTTCGCGTGTTTATGATTGTTGCACCGCGGGCAGGCCCATGCCAAATTATCCAGCATACTTTCGCCACCAGTACTTTGCGGGATAATATGATCACAGTGAAAAGAAGACGGGGCGAAACTATCAGGGGCTCGGCAATATTCGCAAAATCCGTTGGCACGCTCTTGAACACGTCGGCGTAAGGCTGGAGAAATACGTTCAGAAGGCACTGTTTCCTACTTTTCTCCTCATCGTGCCCTCTCAGAGTGCCCTTTTCGCAAAGATTCCTCAGAGAATTCTGGTTCATCAAAATGAGATACGAATAATCCCAACTCTCCCATAATTTCTTTCACAGGTTTTCCCCAACGTTGCACTAAAATCGCTAAGGCTTCAAGACGTTTGACGTTCATAATTTCTAATTTTCTGAGCAGTTCTTCATACGCCTGCTGCTCGTCATCGCTTAAAGTTTCATCTTCACGCTTGAGCCGTAACTGCCAATAACGCCGATGTTCTTTTTCTGGCAATTGCGAATTTTTCCTTATAAATGCCAAAATAGCAGCATCCGAGGCATCGGGATTAATATCCTCACCTACCACTGCTTCCCGCTGTCGCCGCCATTCTGTTAATTTTCGAGTGAATTCATCTAATTCAACAGGCGATAACTGTTTAACGCTATGCAGTAAATGTTCAACCTTTAGTTCCGTTGAGTTCTCAATGCTTGCCATCACTACTCCTCCTTGGCGATTCAATAGACGTTTCTGGCACCCCGCGCGCCTACCGGTAATGTCCGTATGCTATAAGTTTAACACAGATTTCGGTAGGCTGCAAGGTGCTGTAAGTGAAATAGGTGCCGCCTTAATTCATTTCTTTTTATCCCACATCTGCTCGAAGTTATCCTGCGGCGCAAAACCTAAGATACGTTTCGTCTTGACATTTGAGAACTGCTGATGCGGTAGGTCTGCGAAGATATTGAAAATTTCACAGCGCGAAGGGAGGGCTTCCAGATCAATCTCCAAACCGAGTCGGAACGCTTCACCTGCATCCCGCCAACTGACAGAAAACGGGTTGAGATCGGTGCCTTCCGCTTGGTCTTCGTGTTCCCGGAAACTGAGAAACAGATAGCAAAGAACATAGATCTCGTAATGCTCGGTGAAAACCTTACAGATTTCCTGCCCTAATCCTTTCGTCAACGGATAGAGTCCGGTGCTTGTGTGGGGTGGAACATCCGGATTAATTTCATAATCGTAGGTCGTATAATCATCACCTTGAATGGTGAAATGCGGTCCGGTGTTGATGACGCGGTGGATCCCGTGTTCAACAGCGGCGCGCATAGTGTTATAACACCCACGCGTGCTGACATCAAAAGCCAACTGTCCGTCGTGCCGTAGCACGGAGCAGTTGAGAATTGCGTCCATTCCTTCAGCGGCGCGCATGACCTGATCCAACGAACCGACATCAATATGCATCGATTCATGCTTCGTTTCAATGTCGTTGATGTCCGTAACGCGCAAAGTATAATAAGGTTCCAACGCTTTGACAACATGTGGTCCGAGATAACCGTTACCGCCTAAAATGAGAACCCTCATGCTACGCCTCCTTTGCCTGTGATGGCACGAATTGCGGATCGAAATTTAGATGTCCCTTGGCTTTGCCAATCGAGAATCGGGAACCGGGAAACTCTGACTGGACATGAAAAATTCGCCACGGTGCCGAAGATTCAAGCGCGCCTTGGAAAGCAGCAACTGCGTCATTCATCTCAAGCCACATCGAGTCATATTCGGCGGTTGCTGCGGCATCAGCCGTAATGAGATTGCCGAGGCGGAGGCATGTCACGTCGATTTTACCTTCGCGACCGAATTCTCTGCATGTGAACTCACCGAGATGTTTTGAAAGCACAAAACTATCGACTGATGGACGGGGTCGCCAACTTTCTGTAACGGTCCAGTCTTCACCGTGTTGCTCAAAAAGGCGGAGTGTGCTTGCGTAAATAGCATGTTTCACACCTTCCGCCGACGCTGCCATCAATAGATTATAGGTGCAGCGCGTCTGGTAGTCGATCGCGTAATTGTCCGGTTGATCGGCTTCGGCGAGGAGATCGTGCGGGACTTCGGCGATGTGTATAATAGCATCCACGCCGCGGACGAGTTCATTGGTCGATTCGTCGTGCCCAAGCTCGCTTTGCACGAATGTGCCTTCAACATTTTCAACGGGATATAACTCTGTCAAGCGGAGCGTATGTTCTTCCTTCAATACGCCTGCTATGTTGCGCGCCAGTTCGGAACCAGCAG
>VXXH01000639.1 GCA_009835515.1 Candidatus Poribacteria bacterium | reverse complement strand
CTCCATTCCATTACGAGCTACGCACTTTGTGCTACCGCTTTCTAACTATTCCTTGCGGTTAAATGACCTGGGTTTGAACTTTAACGTGCCATTCTTAAATCCGCTCTCCATTTCATTACGAGCGGGTTTCTGCTTAATTACATCGGGGTTACTGACATCTTGCTTCATTACAGTTTACCAGTTTCTTATGACCGCCACGCGACTGATCCCTGAAAGAACGACATTAACACCGTGTCCATACTTGTCGGTTGATTCCTGAAGGGCAGTCGACCATGGGGAAACGCCAATAAGTGCCAGACATCCCGCCGTGGCTGCGCCCAAAGCACAACCGACTATTGCTGCGCTTGCTGCATCCGATCTCCTCTGCTCTTTATAGGTATCTATATAGACACTGATATATTCAGGTGGTTTCCCCACCAGTCGAGTAAGGGGAGGAGAAGGTCTATATGAATAAGAACTTACCAAACTAAGCGAACCCAAAAGACAACCGCCACCAAGTGCCAGAGAAAAACCGCTACAAAACCAGAAACACCCATCCTCGTCAGTATTAGCATCATGCTTAGCGGCATTTGCAATTCGGCGCAATACCTCTAACTCTGCTTGAGACGAATCAGCAATCGCTATAAAAGGGAAACCAAGAGCCAATCCTATCACCAAAATAGCGATATACATCCTTCTCATTTAATCATCACCTTGAATAGCAGCTTCCGTCTCCACAGGGGCAGCTGCGGCTTGCTTCTTCTTTTCACCCCATAAACCGAGCCAGAAGATAAACCCGACGAGTGCGAAGAAGACGACCATGATAATCGCTACCATGTTCACAGCCTCGCTGAGAAGCGGTGTAAATGCATCCGGAGATGTATCCTGCATGACCCCGAAGATATGCCATGCCTCCCTCAGTCCTGAACGTGCATAACCCATAAGTCCCATCAGGGAGGTAAACGTAATAGCGATAAGGATTAAGACGTACTGTGATCGATCCGTCATTTCGCCCCAATTGATAGCACCAGATGTTGTGGCTTTGCGGTACATGAAAATATCAACAATCGTGACAACCGCCATGACAACAAGCGCGACCAGCACTTGATATGGGGTTAGGACATTGACGCGTAAATCCGTAGGAACGGTAAATCCGACGATGCCGATAACCACAATTGAGACAGTTGCGAGAAAGAAGATAGAGGAAATCGCTATGTTCCCCACCTTGCGCCAACTTGCCGTCGGTGTTTTCCCCGAACGCCGATAGAACAAAAAACTCAAAAAGGTGGCGAGGATAATGATATTAACAGCCGTATTCTTGGCAGTCATCAAGCCGAACAATCCGAGGTGTGGATGATTTGCCCCGCCCATTGCGCTCAATTCACTGGCGGTTGAGATTTTAGAGAGCGTTCGCGGTGTCATCCAGACTGCGACACAGATAACGATAATGGTAATCATGTATGGACGGTAACGCGCGTAGATCTCCGCCCCCTGAATGCGCCCCATGCCTGACCAGAGGTAGTAATTCGCGCCAATAAATAGGACACCAATCATCACTGCCTGAATGATAAACAACCAAGAGAAAAGACTTCCCATCATGTTGATGCCCATCGTGTTATTGAACATGTAGATCTCTCTACCGAGCCAATAACCGAGGAATGGCAGTGGTATAAGTCCGCAGAGTGCGATGAAGTTTCCGGTATACCCCATCCAATCGTAGTGTGCTTTGTCCTCTTTCGTCTTCGCTACGAGGAATCGGAACGCCGCATAAGCCGCCACAATCGAACCGCCGAAGGCAATGTTCCCAACGAGTCGATGGAGATTAACTGGCATCCACGTAAAGTTGTTGACTGCATCCCAAATGGTTCCCATGAACTCGCCTGTTGTCTCGTTATGGAGTGGCACCATTGTATGGCTTGTAACACCCTCCATAGCGGTTTCAGGTGTTAGAGCCGGATCCGCAGCCAATTTTTCTTCAATCCAAGACTTCCGCCTTCCTTCAGATAGCACGCCGTATTGGGTTGCCGGACTCGTTTGGTAACTCAACCAAGAGTTAGAGACAAACATAATCGCGGTGCCCCAGACGTTTAATAAAACACCGAGGAAGAGATGCCACCCTTTATGTCGCCCCTGCATCTTGTCCCATCCGTAGGAATAGAGGTAGAGCGTAAAGGTCTCACCGAAGAACAGGACGACGTAAAAAATCATCGTCGGTCCGAATATCCCGCTGAGTTTACTCATTACTTTCGGGTAGCACCAGATAAGAATGAAGACGAGAACACCACCGAGTAAGGCTGTTGTCGAAAACGCCCCCATACAGAGTTTAATGAACTCCTGCGCCATCCGGTCATACCGTTCATCCTTGGTTTTCCAACCGATGAATTCGATGATAACGGCGAACATCGGGACACCGAGAATAAAGGATCCGAATAACAGGTGGAGCTGCGCAGCGATCCATGCTGCGTTTCGGCTGCCAATCTTCGGGAAGGCGCGATACTCAGCCTCGGTCACGTCCTGTGCGAACGCTGGTGTGATAACTAACACAGCATAAAAGACAAGCACACAGCCCAGTATGAGATAGAGCCTCTTCTTAGATATTTTCATGGCTTTCGGCTGTCAGCCGTCGGCTGTCAGCGGGATCCCTTTCAGTTTTCTAAACCTATCAAATCAAACAGACGATCAGCCGTCGACTTCGGTTTCCGTCAACAAGGAAGGTTTCTTGCTGACCACCGATGGCTGACTGCTATTATTTTGCTTTTTTCTTAAAATCAGCACTCGTGAAGTTTACGGCAATATCGCCACTTGCTGGCACTTCAATCGTTTTGTTTGCTGAGCCGAGTTCCTCATGCCATGCGACGACGCGTGCTCTACCGGCTGGCACATTCTCGAGCGTATAGGAGCCAGTGTCCGCTGATTTTTCAAAGGCATCCGAACTGAGCCATTCTTTACCTTCAGCGTCTTTGTAGCCCGTGACAGTATAAAAATTACTGGGGACAGCGACGATGTAGCCTGTCATCCACGCGTGAATATCGCATGTGAACTTAATTTCTTCAGCCTTTTCGATTTTGTGTGGATAAACGATCCCAGGTTTTGGAATCTGAATGTTTATTGCTTTGTTTTTCTGCGCGTGGGAGTGGACGTTGTGCGCCACTGGGTCCTTGGAAGTAAGATCGACCGTAGCACCTACAGGAACAGCAAGCACGTGCGGGTAGTAAGCGCACCCCTTCTGATCCATAACAGGGTTCTTCTCAGGCAAGGTTACTTTTCCGCCGCGGACGCGGGCGTAAATAACAACATTCTTGATGCCTTTGCCTTTTGAAACAACGAGTGCCTCTGATTTTGTGCCTTTTACAGCATCAACGCAATGCTGGTCTTTAGTAGCCGTTAGTTCTGGACGCGCCGGTGCGTCGCCATCATACATTACCGTGCCAGTGATATTGCCTGCCAATGCAACACTTGCGAGCATTCCAAAGACAAGCAAGGCAATTAGGGTTTTCATGATTATATTCTCCTTTTATAGTTTAAATTTGTTCTGTAATATATTAACACTACAGAAATTAAGAACGCAAATGAAAAGACATTCAGTAGTCAGCAGTCAGTGAGAATAGCGACTACAGCAAAGAAATCTTGAGCGCAAAATCGAAATTACGGGAGAACTGAATGACTCTGCCCAAAATCTTGGCTTAATTTTTCTAAAGATGACTTTCGCGTTATGGACGAAATGTCTCCTTAATGTAGGTGAGAATCTCACGTTGTTCTTCATCGCTGAGGTAGTAGTAGAACGCCGGCATATCATCTTTTCCATCGTTAATGCTATTCAACAATTGTTCGTCGTCGTGCATCTCCCAGAGACTGTTGTCGGTTAGGTCCGCCGGGTCTAACTTTTTGAAACGACCGATACGTCCATTCCCCTCTCCATTGTTCCCGTGACATCCAGCGCAATACCGTGCGTATTTGTATTCGACCTCCGAGTGATACTTCGTACTCGGATCGACCTGCTTACCCAACCAGATTAACCCGTTGAGCCACACAATAATCATGACGATGACGACTATAAGGTGTCTCATAATGGTTTTCAGTTTTAAGAGTTGTCAGTTTGCTTCGCAGTGAGAATACGACTTTTCTGCGAAAATCTTTCAGTGGTCAGAAAGAGACTTTAGGACTATCACTCTCACTGCGAGGCACTCTTGTAACACTCACTACGAGGCAAACTGATGACTGATAACTTTAACGCCCTAACGAGATGAGGTAATCTCGAACGAGTTGAATCTGTTTTTCAGCGTCATTTCCAGCATATCCATCAAGTGCCATGTGCTGTCCACCAACAAGTGGCCAGGCTTGCGGCATCGCCGTTCCGGGTTGGAACGACTGCGGGTCTTTCATCCAGTCAATGAGCCAATCCGGTTTGAGACGTTCTTTTGCCAATGAAAGGTCGGGACGTCCTGCCTTGTCACTTCCTTCAGGAATAACTTCACCCTGCGAAGGGTGACAAGAGATACACTGGAGCTCGTCAAAAATCTGTTTACCGACCCGCAATTCAGCCCTCGTTGGGGTTGGCACTTCAAGCGTCTCATAAGGGAACGGTTCGTCGTCAATCGCAGAGAAGTATTCGGCAAGCGTGGTCGCTTCATCATCAGAGAGATGAAATGTCGGCATCCGTACTTTGAGTCCGTAGCGGATATCAGACGGCTCTTTAAGGAATGCGAACAACCAGTCCGGATAGACTCTCGCGCCCTCAGCCTTCAATGGTGGCGGTGCAAGCTGCGTGGCAATCATATCACTGAGTCCTTCATGTGCGATGATAACGTCGCGATAATCACCACCTGCCCCCTCAATCTCGTGGCATCCGGTGCAGTTATATTTTTTGATGAGTCGTCTGCCGGCATCAATACGATTCAACTTTTCGGATCGGTTATGGATATAACTGAGCGGATATTTTTCGGGTTGGAAACTCTTCAAAAGCACAGCGAGCGCCCTTGCATTTTCTTCGTCGTCCTTAATTTGATGAAAGACAGGCATCCGCGAGGCTATCCGTCGGGTTTGATAACGTCGCGGGTCGGTAACTTTGCCGATCGTCCATCCGGTCCAACTGTGTTCAATGCCTACTGTATCGCCAAAGTCAAGTTCATCAGCGAGTTTCGCGCCAAATTCGCCGAGGTCAGCACCGACCTTCGATTCATCTTCAAAGCCAGGTATTTCGTGGCAACCGAAACATCCGTAGGTTCTGACGAGTGTTTCGCCCTCTGCTACGTCCACTTCACCGATGGATTCACCCGCTGCGTTGGGAGTTGCTTTCTGTAAACTCATCAGATAGGCGACAACGTTGTCAATTTCGCGGTTACTTAACCGTAAACTCGGCATACTAGTATCGGGATCATAAGCCTTCGGGTCGCTGATCCACTGACGGAGATAATTCGGCGTGACCTTCGTCCCGACACTATCAAGTGCTGGGCCGAAATCGCTCCCTAAACCGTCAACAGTATGACATGTGAGGCAACCGACGGTTTTAACAGTTTCCTCGCCTGCCTTAATAACGCTCTCAGATTGGGAATAGTTTACGGAGGATTCGTCAAGATTTGCATCACTCATCGTTGCGAGATACGCTGCAATAGATTTTACCTCATCAACGATACGGAGGACATAATCGTCCGGATAGGGATATACAGTGCCATCATCGGTTTTAATCTCAATACCGTTAGGGGTTTTCGTGACAACACCGGTACGCGTTCCGCCGTTCTTGAGGTAGACGACCTGACTCATACCGTCGGCGGGGAAGAAGTTCGGCATTGTTGTATTTGGCAGATAGGCTTCAGGTTTCTTAATCCAACTCTCAAGCCAAGCTGTGTCTCGCACCTTACTGCCGACTTTCGCGAGCGAAGGACCGACGTTGTTGAGGTTTTCGATCGCACTATACCCTTCCACAGCGTGGCAGCCGTGGCAACCGAGGTCTTCAAAGAGAGCCAGCCCTTTTGTGAGACTCGGGGCATAATCCACAGGTTCATCTGTTTCAGGATCTACGCCGTAATCCAACTTCATGACACCATCATGACAACGGCGGCAGTTAGATTCCATATACCCTTTCGTCTCTTCAGATGTTCTACCGGTGTGTTCATCTAATCCGAGTACAGGACTGAGCCAGTATTCAGCGTGTGTCAATGCATGGGCGGCTTTCGCCGTTAGTGCTTGTCCTTGTCCACCGTGGCACGGTGTACATCCAAATCTATCAATTGGGTGCATCGCGAGGAGGACATCGCGGTGCGGATGCGTTTGAAGGACAGGTTGGTAGCCGGTTTCATAAGAAATCTCGACTTCACCGAAGACATCCACATCACTAAAGGTAAGCGTCCCGTTTGCTTCCAGTGTATATTCATCTGCTTCCGCATCAAACCCATCGATGATGACGCTTTCACTACCGACCTTGACGCTTGCATGCTTGAGGCGATGTACGACGGGATTTTCGCCATCACCTTCGACCTCAAATGTTTCTTGTGCGGATTGTTCGTAGCCGCTCCTATCGGCAGAAAAGTGGCACGTAGCACACCTATCTGCGGTGTAATCGAAATCTTCAAGATAATATTGCGTAATGGTTCGTGTCTCACGGAATGGGTTTTCTAATAGGCTACCGAGGAAAGTTCGTTTGATACCGCCAACCGAACCTAATTTTTCTTGCAGACGTGCGACTTCATCATACTTGGCTTTGTCGGCTTGTAGTGCTTGTAGGGATGCTTGTGCAGCGGCGATGCCATCAACGATTTCTGTGTCTGTGGTATTATATTTCTGTGCGATGAGGTAGGTGCTGAGTGCGCGCTGTGGGTCATTACTGGTTTGATAGAACTGTGCCAACGCTTTGTTGGCGTTCGCGAAGGTCGCCTCTGCTGCTAAGACGGCTTCGGTGAGTTCATCTTCAATCTGAGATTCAAGTTCAGCTAATTTCTCTTGCCATTTGTCAACAGTCGCGTTGTGTTTACCTTTTGCTACGTGGAGGCTATGTTGATACTTATAGTTAATCGCATCCGATTCGCTCTGCCGGAATTTTCGTTCCTGCAATGCTTCGTCGAGTGAAACTTGAGCAGTCTCAACCGTTTTTGTTAACCTACCTAACTCTTTCGCGTCAGGTGCTTGAGGTGTGGAAAGTTCAGGCAAATCTAACTTTGCGTTTGCGAGTTCTGCATCTGTCTTCTCATACTCATACTGATAAAATTGCTGCTGGATCTGCTTCCAGGGGCGGCGCGTGATCATCTCACTCCAGAACCCCCATAAGGTTACAAGCCCTAACAGACCCGACAGAATAAAGAACAAAGCAGAATACGATTTATTTTCAGCAGGAATTTCTTTTTTGTTCCTCACGAACTTTACTCCCTCCATTTTTTTAATGATTGGGTTTCCGCTCCGTTTTTTCCGTTGTCAAAAACGGGTTTTCTATGTGCATCAAAACGATGTTCGTGAACATTAAATCGGTTCGGAGCCATACAAGCAGACGACATCGGGTCTCTACGGATTTTAAAGACAAAACTCATGTTTACTAAACCTGCTCCTTTTATGCTTGCGACTGGCTAAAAAACTAAATGTTGAACCATGGGGAGACCCAGATATATTTCACATTGAAAAATATTCGCAAAATCATTTTTATTGGCAGTGCGAGCATAGTTAAAAACAGAAACGAGACAATGATATATCGAACGAGACCCAGTTCCTGTAAGAAACGGTTACTATTCCGCTTCCATAAATAAACGATCGGCCCGAGCGAGAAATAACCCGCGACAACGACCAAGCCGAAAAAGTTTGCGGTAACCTCACTCCGAATACCGAAAAGATACGATAAATTCACGTTTGTCAACGGCACCACAAGATGTGGATCCCAGGCTTCCCACGGCGCGAAGAAGTTCCATCCGGGTCCCCTCAGAAATGTCCCAACGACCATCAAGACGATCCACAAAATGATAAATCCGAAAGAGAATACGGCAAGCGCGAACGGACGCTCTTTGATGGTATAATAGCCTTTACCTTTTGGGTTCGTGTCAATGTAAGGAATAGCAATCAAGCCTGCGATAATTAGACCCGGCAGTACGACACCGGCGATCCACGGATCGAAGTAAACCAACATCTCCTGGAGTGCGAGGAAATACCACGGTGCTTTAGATGGATTGGGGGTTTTCGTCGGATCACTCGGCTCTTCAAGTGGGGCATCAATCATAATAGACCAGACCCCCAGCACCAGCATCACAATAATTGCGCAGATAAATTCGTTTCGGCAGAGGTAGGGCCACACATAGACTTTATCGTTGAGTGCAGCATCCGAAGGCACCCCTGCTTTGTCAGTCAGGCGTGCCTGCCGATAAGAGAGCCAGATGAAATAGGGTATCAAAAAGAGAATAGCAACAATAGGGACATTATCCGGCTTCGTCACCAGTGCTATAAAATGCTCCATACGATTTTCTGCTCCTTTGAAGGTAGGATTGCTTGCCCATGCTAAGAGAAACTGCGTTCCGCTGCCACCAAAGATTTGTTCCAACCATGCCGTCTATAGCGGTCCAGAGATGCCTCCATCTTTACGGACACGCCAGAAATGCAACGCCATCAACACGCTTGCCAAAAGTGGCACAGCGACACAGTGTAGAATATAGAACCTCAAGAGGGTTGAGGGGCCTACAATCGTACCTGCGAGTAACGCGAATCGGACATCGTTGGATTGTGTGATGTCTTGCGGTGCGAATGGCCCTTCGTGTCCCAACACGGGTGTTGCGCGTGCCATGTTCGTTCCGACAGTTACAGCCCAAAAAGCCAATTGATCCCAGGGTAACAGGTAGCCAGTGAAACTGAGGAAAAATGTCACAAGTAGTAAAATGACACCGACTGCCCAGTTGAATTCGCGTGGCTTCTTATAGGAACCGGTCAAAAAGACTCTGAACATGTGCAACATCACCGAAATAACCATCCCGTGTGCTGCCCAGCGGTGCATGTTCCGTAGGAGCATCCCGAACGGAATATCAAATTCGAGGTATTGTACATCGTGGAAGGCGTATTCGGCAGTTGGTCGATAATAGAACATCAGGAGCACGCCCGTGACAGCCGTCACGAGGAACATGAGGAAGGTAATACCGCCCATGCACCATGTAAAACGGAAGTTGAGCGCATGGCGAGAAACCCGAGGAGGATGGAGATGCAACCAGACGTTTTGGAGAATTTGTAAGGTGTACCTGCGCCCTGTGTCTTCATATCCGTGGCGGAATATAGAGCGCCAAATGTCAGAATTCGTAATCTTTTCTTTGAGCCCTTTACGTTCTTCGTTCATACTTTTTATAGCAAGTTTCGACGCGTACGTTGCGACAAGGAATATTCGAGATACGCCCTATAACGCCGAAACGCCTTTTCTACCTGACCGAAGTCAGGCACAAATGCTCTCCTTTCTTCAGACCTTCAAAAAGGAGCTTGGGTCGGTCCACTGCCCCTTCTCACCTAAAAACTTCACAGACTTATCAATTTCGATTTGACCATCTTCTGCTAATGTAATTTTAACGCGTTCAAGCGGTCGTGGTGCGGGACCTTCGTAGTTGACACCCTCACGGTCAAAACCGCTACCGTGGCAGGGGCACTTGAATTTATTTTCAGAACCGAGCCAGCGCGGCGTGCATCCAAGGTGTGTACATATAGTTAAGAGTGCGTAGAATTCGCCATCCTGTTTTCGGACAATCCAAACACCATAAGGTTCCTTTTTGAACTTTTCGCTAACACTGCCCGGCGGATACTCTGCTGGAAATCCTGCTTTAAAAATGGAGGACGGTTCAAACAGCACACGCGGATAGAGATACCGAACCAGCCCTGGTCCCAAGGTGAGCCCCAGTGCTGCAGTGAAATTTCCCCAACCGAGGAATTTGAAAAATTTACGTCGAGATACCACTTCCACCCCCGATTTAGTAGATAGACGCTCACGCGTCAGTTCTACGAAACTAAAGGCAAACTGCCTACATTATAGCCCGATTTTAAACAAACTATCACCAAAATTTTTGATTTGAAAGTCATCCGTGCGTGGGCAAAACATACTCAATAATACCAGATTGGCTCGATTATCCAAGACACAAAATTCACCCAACGCTATTTTGCATCGCGAGCGTTAAATATTATAACATGTTCTTAGAAGTTTGTCAACCATTTTTTTCAATTTTTTCACAGAATTTAGAAAAATCTTCGGCAAATGCTTCCTGTTTTTTAATTCGCATCCCAATGCGGTTATATTCCACAATATACACAACAAATCAAACGAAATCAGCACAATTTTGTTCAGTTTTCCAGAAATCTGAGCTACAATCTATCGTTGGAATATCCTGAGTCTTCAAAAAATTAACAACCGATAAACAGAGGAGAATCAAAATGATACGTTTTAGCATCAGTTTAATC
>VXXH01000213.1:7032-10533 GCA_009835515.1 Candidatus Poribacteria bacterium | reverse complement strand
CTTGTATCTGTTGGAGTCGGGTCTCTGCGTCCTCAAATTCCGCTTCGTACTGTTTACGTTGTGCTTTGAGCGAATCTTTAAGCGTTTCAACGTTCTTTTCATTGAGTTGGAGTGTTGATTTCCGGCTTTCTATCGCCGTTTTGCGTGCGTTGAGGTTCTCATCTTGAGATTTTATAGTTTCTTTTTGTGATTCGACCTCTTTCTGGGCAGAATCGTACTGAGACTTAGCAACAATAAGTTGTCGCTGAGAATCTTCCAATGCCTTTTTTGAGACGAGTTTTTTATCATAGAGTTCCTTGTTCCGTTGATGCTCTGCTTCTGCTGTTTCAAAGGAGATTTTTGCTGATTTAACATTTTCCTGTGAGCGTTCAAGGGTGAGTTTTGCTTGCCCTAATGCGATTTCTGCCTGCTTCAACGCGATATTATCTTGATCAAGCGAGTTCTTTGTCGTTGCGACGAGCGTTTCGGCCTCGGTTATCCGTTGCTGAGTGTTTGCGACAAAGGAATCCAAAGTTGCTTGTGCCTTAATGACAGAGTTTTGCGCCTGTGCGAGATTACTTTCCTGCTGTTTCTCAGTAATCTCAATATGGAGCTGCGCCCGCTCGAGTTCAGCTTTGCGGGCATTACGGTTCGCCTCCGCCTGCTTCTTCTGCTCCAGGATTTGCTTTTCATCAATGCGAAGCAGCGGTTGGCCCATCTCAACTTCTGCCCCCTCATCAACGAGAATTTCAACGATCTCACCCTCAACGTTTGAACGGACATCCACCTCAATAAAGGAGCGTAAGTTACCCGATTCACGTACGCGAACAAGGAATTCGCCGCGGCGGACGATTTCCTGTTTTACCTCAGTCTCCTTCTTTTTTTGCCCGAAACTAAAGTTCATACGGGTAGTACCGATTGCTCCGACAGCAATAACGACTACGGCAACTATCCCTGTGATAATCCACCTTTTACGATTCTTCATGTCTACTGTAAGACTCCCATTGCATCCTGCAGACGAGTTTGTGCGATTTTGTAATCATAGAAGGCATTAACTTCATTCGTCAATGCTTGTGCATAACTCGTTTGTGCATCAAGTAATTCAAGCAAAATAGCCTTCCCCACGTCAAAACGCCCTTGAATGACATCTAAACTGAGTTGGGCATTGGTAACCTGCTTTTTAGAAATATCAACGGCAATTTCACTACGCTGGAGTGTGAGATAGGCTTGCCTGACAGCAAGCGCAACGCTCCGCTCCAAGTCGCTTGCATTTTCACGTGTCTGCTCTAACTGCATCCCTATCTCTTTGACTCGGTTTCCTAAGATGCCGCCATCAAAAAGTGTGAAGTTCAGGGACACGCCTGCACTCCAACTTCGGAAATCAGAGAAATTCTCACGCTCGCGAAGGTAATCATCAAGGTTGACGTTGTAATCAACATCTGCGTTTAGACGGGGCCAGCGTTGCAACTTTGCTAAAGTAAGGCTCCATTCCTGAGATTTTATTTGTGCCTGTCTCTCTTGGAACTCTGGACGCGTGCTAAGGGCTATCTGGATGGCTTCCTCAATCGGTATCTCTACCCGTTCAATGGTGCCCCGTTCTTGGTAGAGTTGATAGGACTCATCAACAGAAACGGCAAGCAAAACGCCAGGATCTAATCCGAGGAGCCGAGGCAGCGTTGCTTGTGCGATTTGAAGTGAGTTGCTATTGTTTAACAGTGACAATTCATCATTGGCTTCACGAAGTTCGGCAGTCGCGACATCGGCAGGAATCAAGGTGCCTGCCTCTACGAAATCCCTTATCCGTTGTGTGTTTTCCTGTGATCTCGCTAAAATCTGTTCACTGACTTTGATGAGTTCCTGTCTTTTAAGAACATCGTAGTAAGCCACCGTAATGTCAAGAATTAAGTCCTGCTTAGTCCGTTCATTCCGGCTGACAGTAGCGGTCAGACTCTCTTTCGCTTGTGCGAAACCGCCCTCTCGTTGTCCGTTATCCCAAAGTGTATACTGCCCCCGTAGCCCTAAATTGTAGTTTTCAGGTTCAAACCCGAAGTCAACACGATCAGAAAAATCGTAGTTACCATTTGAAAAAATTTGAGGAAAATACTGAGCACGCGCATTTTTTACGCGAAGTTCTTGTATAGCGAGATTCAAGCGTGCATTTCGCATACTCGTTGATCTTTCCAAACCTACCTGGATACATTGTTCAAGCGTTAAAGGTTGTGATAAGTCAACTTCGCCGACAGGTTCTTGTGCACCGATACAAAAAACGGCTGCAAACTGAAGTATGAGAATAGTTTTCAAAGGTACTTTTTGGAAACCGGCACGCAGCGTACCTTGTAACACTGCGAGTTTCGATAAAACAGCTAGCTTTATTTTCCCATGAATCATTAACAACATCTCCTTGTCCATTCCGACGCTTATCGGCATGCTGCCAAGCATACACCGTGTGCCGGTTCAACACGTTCTTACATTTGTTTGAGAAACGATTAACTTCTCCAAGATCGTATTATTATATAGATTATAGCGTCAATGCGGCTCTCTTCAATTTCGCCAAGTGCGAGCACTAGCTTCCGAGCATGCCTTATACACATATACGAGACGATCTCTTAATTTCTAAGTGCATGTTTTGATTTGAAAGCAGCAATAAAATACCTTGCTTATATATTTTGACGCAATGCTTCATTAAAAGTTTAGACATTTTGACACCGCTACAAGTTCATTTTCTTGCAATTATTGCGGTTTTTTGTTAAACTATTTTGTTAAAAGGTTTTAACCCTAATTCTCGGATAGCAGTATGCCAAAAGTGAATACCGTTTTTACTTCCATTTTTATCTGTATTGTACTCGCTTCCATTGTAGCAGTACCAGCGTTCTCAATTGATTCTGGGACATACTGGCTGCTTGTAGACGCAACGCCAGATGCAATGGCACACGAACGTATGACTTCACTCACTGAACTTTTAACAACACGCGGTAAAGTTCCGAGTGAGCAGATTTATCATGTTGAAGGTGATAGCACCACATCTGACGAGATTTACGCGCTACTCGAAGAAATTGGGCGGCAGACGCGGCCACAAGACACGCTGATTTTTCTATACCACGGGATGGTTTCTAAGCCGAACGCCCACACGATGCAGCTGAGAATTCAAGAAGACGAAGATGGCATCCAAGATGTCACTCTCAATGGCTGGTTTAGAGAGAGTAATAGAGAAAGTACCGTTGTTATTGTTGATGGTTACACCGAGGAGACAAATTTAAGTGCCTACTATGGCAACCGCGAGACGCTCGGCACCGCTGCGCTAAACGTGATTCAATCGGCGGAGAAAGCAGAAAACCCTTCGCTTCTTCAGAAACTTTACGATGCACTCGCCACGGACACAACGGATTTAGACGATAACCGGCAGCTGAGCATCTTTGAAACTTATGATCTATTACGAACACATTCTGAGTTCCTCGATGGAATTCTCGCGCCAACAGGCAACGTCGAAGCGGCGCTGCTCAAACTGAGTCCTGCGCTTAAGGT
>VXXH01000213.1:0-7022 GCA_009835515.1 Candidatus Poribacteria bacterium | reverse complement strand
CTTCCCGATGGTGCGCAAATTTTCATCAACGATGCAGAAGTCGGAAATACACCGAAACTTATCACTGAAAATCTACAACAAGGCACTTCCACAATATCCGTAAAGAAGGTGGGGTACATCACGCCACCATCCAAGACTGCGGAATTGCAGTTAGTCCTTGGAGCGTCGGTCCACATCGGTTGGGTACTTGATCCTATTGCTGTTCACGGTAGTGTTAAAGGTGTCGCTGGTGCGTCGGCTGCTGATACGCTGGTTTGGATAAATAGAACAGCATACCAACAGACTGTAGCGGGAGATGGAATTTTCCGCTTCGATGCATGGAAAGATTCAGATCTATTAACAATCGGCGAAACTTACGCGCTCTATGCGAAACAGGGTAACCAGAATTACGGTTCGGCAACTTTCACATTTGACGGTTATAGCGATATAGAGCAATCGATCCAACTTATTAAGAGAAGCTGGTTTGAGATCGCACAAATTGAATTTGACCGGGATAACCATCAAGGGGCTGTCACCGCTTTCCAGAACGGGATTGAGCGCACGACAGATTTTCCGCAAATGTCGGCAGATTTAACGGTTTTACTTCTTAGCTCCTTTGCGGACGCGTTAGAGAAGCAAGATGTTCAAGATGTGGCTTATCTCGTGGTTACAGCGAAACTTGCGGAGCAGCTTGATCAGACCGCCCTCGCGAAAAAGTATTGGGAAGAGGTAAAAACGAAAGCACAAAAGGGGACCGCTGCTGCTGAATTGGCAAATCAACGGTTGTGGCAGTTCAATCGGGGTCGCTATCTTCTCAATATTGGTCTTATTGTCCTGTTGGTAATTCTCTTGGCATCCGGGGCATGGACGTTTTATAGGTACCGGAAATCGAAACAAACAGCACAGGAAGGCTAAAAGACCAAAAGCTAAACACGTTAGAAGACTATATACTTGCCAAGAGTTCTTCCACCACCACCGTCGCATACCCACCCGCGGGGAGCGTGAAATGGAGACGTATACCGACACCGCCATCAACAGCGGACACCTCATGCAGTTGTATCGGCATCCGTAAAGGTCTACGCGTCCCCGGTACCCGAATCCCTACGACCTTACGAAACTTTTCGAGGCGAACACCTTCATCTGCAAGGCTCGCTATCTCCATATCGAGTACATCGCCAGTCGGCATCCGCATTTTGTATCCGAAGATCGGTCCTGAAGGACTAATCTCAAACGCATCCGCCCGCGGTTGTTCCGCCATCGGATCTCCAACGAGAAAAGGTGCGCCGTTGCTATGTTTTACGGCAATGTCGCCCGCCCGGAGCTTGCCTAAATGCGGCATCCGTTTTTCTAAAATGCTGTTAAAGAGGTGTGCTTGATACGCCGACAGGTATAACTTACGCAACCGATGTGGAATAGAAGTTATCACTTTTTCGATAGGTTTCCGTGCTAATTCCTGTTGCATCCGGCGCGCTACGTTGTCCATTTGCAGTGCATCCTCTGTGAGCATATAATGCAGGACCGTCTCCCACTCTGCCTTCACCAGTGCTTTGCCGATCAGATGTGAATCGTTTTTATTGCCAAATCGCTGCGGACCAAATCGATTCGGTACACCTTCAGTTCCTAATCGCTCCATTGATGCTTTGATCGACGGCAGTGTATCGTGAGGCATATCGCGTAGCGTTAGTTCAAAGCAATTGCCGCGAAGGTGTCCGATCCGCAATTTATGCGTGTGTCTTTCTGCCCATAAGACCTGAATATCCGGCTGTTCAATCCTCAAAATCCGTTCCGGTGCTACACCTTCGACAGACAATACCTGCGTTGTGACTGCGTTCTTATCCTTTAATCCAGCATACCCGAAATCTCGGGTATGCACCTGTAGTTCTCGCGCGATTCGGTTAATAGCCTCCAACGTGCTAAGATTCCGTTTCCGAATCGCGAAATAGGTATGTGTCCCTGCTCCGGAGGGTTCATAAAGCGGTAGTTCTTCAACAATAAAATCTTCGGGTTCCTTAAACATCTGATTCTCTTCCGTATACATCTGGCTTTCCACGCTATTATAGGCACGATTAACTTATCTGTCAAACCGAAAAAACAGAAACATTTGCTTGCCATTGGCGTTCAATTGTGGTATACTTAAGAGTGAAACATCAACAAAAAGGAGGGGAAAGATGGCTTACGTAATTTTTGAACCGTGTGTTGACGTAATGGACACCGCATGCGTTGATGTCTGTCCTGTAGACTGCATACACACCAGCGAAGGCGAAAAACAACTCTACATCGATCCAGACGTGTGTATTGACTGCGCCGCGTGTGAACCTGCGTGTCCGGTCGAGGCGATCTCCATTGAAAGTGATGTCCCCGCCGAGTGGGCATCGTATATTGAAATAAACCGCAAATTTTTTGAGACTTTCGTTAAACCAGAAACTGAAGATAGCGGAGACGAGGCAGGAAAAACTAAACAAGGAAAACAACAAGGAATTCCGGAAGAATTTGTACAGATACCAGAGATTCCAGATACAAGACTCCGTGCCCCGTTCAATTTGTTAGCGATGCTCGGACAACCTATCCTCGGTGCATTCTCAGCAAAGTTTAAAACGCAGCTTGAAGAGATGGCGGGAAACCCGCGTGTTTTTAGTGCCGCTGTATCTACAGGTATTAATAGCCTCATTAACATAACGCTCTATCCCCTTATCCTTTTTTTCATCGGGTTCCGAGGACAAGCGGTTGACCTTTTCTCAAGTAGAGGCAACTTGATGATCTTTCTTGGGATAGTTATCGCGATTACCGAAGGTATTTACCGGTTTAAAGGCGAGTTCAGTTCAACAGAGGAACAACCGCGTTACGGTGCAGCATTCTACGGTTGGATAATGTCACTCGTTGCGACACCGCTGCTTATCGGTGCGCGTTCTGCTCTGGTTACGACCCCTCCGACACAACGGACAACAGTACCTGGTGCAGTAGATGTAGACGGCGTAATTTACGCGGATGATATAAAGGAACGGTACCGTCGTTACGGCATGATCAATCAGGTCTCAGAAATGGCAGATTATTACCGCATTGAGATCGAGTTCCCGCGATGGGTTCCGAATTCTGCGGCGAAGCAAACATTCGATCTCCCTGATAGAATGCCACACTATGACTATGAAGTTTGTCTAAGTTCGCCATGTCCTATAGATACGACGCCAGCATCCGAAACGACTGTACAGGTTCAGACCCGTCTGCCTGTGAACCCTAAAACCGGGCAAATGGAAGACCCTCGGTTTGAAAATGTTGTCGGACGGACAAGTTCTTTCCCGAACGGTTTTACAAGTATCTTCCCTATTGAAGGGCAACCCGAGGATTTCCATACAGATTATCGGAACAGGGTGCTTGAAATTATCGTACCGAAAACAGGCACCTATGATCAACTGGAATTGGAACCACCCGTCCATTATGCGAAACTCAAAGGGTAAGTTTCAAGCGTTGTGTCATAATTAACGTCCCAGATTACAATGATGGGTAAGCCGCATGTTGGATAAAGAGACGCTTGTTGCGTGGGATAAGCGTTACCTCTGGCATCCTTTCACACAGATGCAAGATTGGATGACAGAGGATGTCGTCATCATCGAACGTGGTGAGGGCTGCTATCTCATTGATATCGCTGGCAATCGGTATATTGACGGCACGGCTTCTATGTGGACGAATGTCCACGGTCACAATCACCCTGAATTGAACACGGCACTTAAAACGCAGCTGGACAAAATTGCACACACGACGCTGCTTGGGTACAGCAATATCCCTGCGATTCAACTGGCACAAAAACTGGTGGAAATCACACCCGCCGGACTCACCAAGGTATTTTACTCCGATAACGGTTCAACGGCTGTCGAAATCGCCTTGAAGATGGCGTATCAGTACTGGCAACATAACGGAGAACCGCAACGGAAACTGTTTATCCATTTCGATAATGCTTACCACGGTGATACAGTAGGTGCTATGAGTGTCGGTGGCATTAAGAGTTTCCATACCACCTTTGATCCCCTCCTTTTCAAAGGTGTCCGTGTGTCCGCCCCTGAAACCTACCGTGCTTCTCGCGATGCGGACTCTGCGGCGAAAACGCGTTGGCTTAATGCGGTAGAAGATGCGCTCTCCGAAAATGCGGGGCAGGTTGCGGGTATCATTTTGGAACCGCTAATTCAGGGTGCGGGGGGTATGCTAATCGCCCCGAAAGGGTTTTTGAAAGAACTTGCGGTATTGGCAAAGCGGTGGCAAGTGCTTCTCATTGTCGATGAAGTGATGACCGGATTCGGACGTACTGGCAAAATGTGGGCATGTGAACATGAAAACGTTACGCCCGACATCTTATGTACGGCAAAAGGTCTCGCCGCGGGCTACCTTCCGCTTGCGGCAACGTTAACGACTGATGACATCTACAACACCTTCCTCGGCGAATATAAAGACCTTAAGACCTTTTTCCATGGTCACACCTTTACTGGAAACCCGTTAGCCTGCGCTGTGGCATTAGAAAACATCGCCATTTTCGAGCGTGAGAACCTGCTATCCGAACTTCAACCGACGATTGAACATTTCAGAAACCGGCTCCAAAATTTCTATGAGCTTCCGCATGTTGGTGATGTCCGCGTGTGCGGTCTCGCCGCCGGTGTAGAACTCATGAAAAACCCGGACACACACACGCCTTATCCGTTTGAAGAGAAGATGGGTATTCGGGTTTGCAAAGAGGCACTTGCACGTGGAGCGATGCTTCGCCCTCTTGTGAATACTATTGTCCTGATGCCCCCCTTGCAAATCACGATTTCAGCGTTAGACAGCCTGTTGGACATCGTTTGGACTTCAATTGAGACGGTCAGAAAACAATAGGCGCGGTTTCATGAAGATTAAAAAATTAATTCGGTGATTTATTGGTGAAGTCCGGTGCGGTTAGGAATGCAGATCGCATTTGGGGTTTTTGCTGGGGTGTTTCTTCGCGTACGCTGCAAAACCGCACCTACCGGACTTAGCGGAAATGTGGAAGTCCGGTTCGGTTAGGAAACCGCCCCTACCGGACCTGGGGCGAATTAGAATTACCCAAAAAAATAGGGCGGGTGTTCAACCCGCCCTGCAATTACTTGGCTTTCCTTAGAAACCCGCACGACCGACTGCTGTATTCTGTGCTCTATCGGTCACCTGAATGGTAATCGCGTGCCCGCCTGCGGGAAGTTCGCCGGTTTCTAAGAGGAGCTGCTCGCTCTTAGAATCGAAGATACCGTCCTCGGGGAAAATGGCCTTCCAGTTCTCATCACTATCAATTTTATAGACGGCTTTCTGGATAGGCGTAGCCATATCGGTAACCTCACAAGCGATTTTGTAAGTGCCATTGCCGTTAGGCGTAACTTGAATTTCACCGACAGTAGGTTGGGTATTGTCTACATCAAACGGCAGACTCACCTTGTCAGCGGATTTCGCCCACCCGACAGGATTGCTCAGTTTGTCTGTAGCGACAACTTTCACCTTATATCGTCCATCTGCGACGGTGGTGATATCCCACTCAAATTCGGCTTTGGTTAGTTCTTTTTTCAGGAGCCGCCAGTTTTCTTCAGTTACGGCTTTGTAGTAGAGTGTATACTGGAGCGTATCGGCATTTGCGTCCTCGACCTTCCAACTAATTTTCCATTTTTTAGAGGGGGCATCGTCTCCGCCACTGGATCCACTACTTCCGCCGCGTGCGCCTGGCGGTGGTAAGTTCCCACCAGAAGAACGCCGCCGCGTTTCTTGATTGCCGCTGCCGCTGCCATCATCTACGGTAATACCGGTAAATCGTGGCTCAACATTGGTCTGTACAGAAGCAAGGGTAACCTTCTTCAAGACGGGTGTTTTCGCTGCGTCAGTGGTTGAGAATTTAGCGCGCCATTGGATGTACTGTGCGTCTCCATTAGGAATTTGGGAACCTTCCGCAGCGGTGAGCTCTTCCGACCAGTCATTCCATGTATCATCAGGCTTTTTCGTATTACCGGTACGCGTTGAGAAGGCGATCGCGGTGCCTTCTTCTGCCTCACCTTCCCAGGAAAGTTTCCCCCAGCGGGATAGGCTCTTTGCGTCGTGAACTTTCGACTCCAGGGTTCCTTCATCAACATGATCGGTAGTAAGCGTAAAGAGTTTACCGGGATTGCCAGTCGCCAAGAAGGTTTTAGTGCTTCCCTCAACCTGTTTTTGATGTATAGCGACGACTTGGTCGGCTGAACATTTACCGACTTCAACAGCATCTCCACTTATGGGATTGACGCGGTAGATTTTTCCTTCATTCCCTGTTCCGACAAGGATTTGGGATTCGCTTTCCAATACGATTGCTAAAATAAGAGGCTCCGGCGAATTCCAAATCGATATAGCAGTACCATCTGGTCGAATTTTGTAGATATTAGATTTATTCTCTTGGGGCGGTCCACCACCGGGTGGCGGCGGTCCACTGGGTGTAGGCGGTCCGTTTGCGCCGCGTCGTCCGCGTGATGGTTCTGCGGGCTGAGATGTAACGGCTGCAGCGTAGAGATTGCCTTTAGCATCCAATTTAAGGGCGCGGACTTCTTTTTCCTTGGCTTGATATACAACCTTTGCGGTACCATCGTCCATAATATGGTAGATAACGCCGTTGTCGCCGCTTCCTGCATAGGAACCATTTTCGTGCAGCAGGAGGGTCATAATATTTTTTTCTTCGGCATCAAATAGGACGCTGGATTCACCTTCTGGTGTAATTTTGTAAATCTTTCCATCGGTACCTGTTGCGGCATAAAGATTGCCAGCATCATCAAACTGCAATGCCCATACATATTTGTCGCCTTTATTGAGAATAGTTGTAGGCGGTGTCGTAGCATCAGTGATTTTGTAAATCAAGCCGTCGGGGCCTGTACCTGCGTAGAGCGTATCGTCGGGTCCGATAGCGAGGCTGTAAATGGTAACTTCGGGTGAATTATAATAGAGTTCAGCAGTGTCGCCATCAGCACTAATTTTATAGATTTTCCCTTCGTTTCCGGTACCCGCATAGAGGTTTCCGGCTGAATCCTCGACGAGTGCCC